>DAOVVL010000097.1 GCA_030637205.1 Thalassospiraceae bacterium
ACCGTCCAGTGCGCCAAGGCCCTTCATGGCATCGGTAATCGCACCTTTTTTGCCCAATGCCGCCACGCGTACGCTATCGAGCGCATCAAGTGTCGCGGCCGCATCGATCTGGGCCAGAAGGTCTGACTTTAACTGTTCGCTGTTCCCCACGTCGGCTCCCCTCTGATGAGCATCGTATATTAAGATAAGCCAAAAAATAGGCCCAAAAATAGCAAAGGGGCTAGGCGTTGCCGCCCGGCCCCTCTCTTAATAACTTAACCTGGATCATCGATCCCGGTGTTTACTCGGCGAGAGCGGCCTGGGCCTGTTCTACCAAGCTTTTAAAAGCTTCCGGTTCATGCACCGCGATGTCGGACAGCACTTTGCGGTCGAGATCGATGCCGGCTTTGCCAAGCCCGTTGATGAACTGGGAATAGGTAAGGCCATGCAAGCGTGCGCCGGCGTTGATGCGTTGAATCCACAGTTTGCGGAATTCGCGCTTCTTGGTGCGACGGTCGCGGTAAGCGTACTGCAGACCTTTTTCCACGCGCTCAATAGCGACTGTGAAGACGCTCTTGGAGCGGCCACGGTATCCCTTGGCCGCCTTGATGACTTTTCTGTGTCTGGCGTGGGTGGTTACGCCGCGTTTTACTCGTGCCATTTTAAAATCTCCGGTCGGTCAGGGTTCAAGCGTAAGGCATGTAGGATTTGACGATACGTGCATCCTGATCACACAGGATCATGGTACCGCGCGCTTTGCGTTTCATCTTCTGAGGACGCTTGCGCATTCCATGCCGTTTGAACGCCACCGCCGCGCGTACCTTACCGGAACCGGTCAGGGTAAAACGCTTCTTGGCACTGGACTTGGTCTTTAGCTTGGGCATTTTGCTCATCCTTTCTTTAATTTCATTGAGGCACGCGGCCAAAGAGATCGCGAACCCGGGTCTTGGCTTCAAAGGCGGCTGAGGCATGCCCCGCCATGCCGCCCGTTCCCAACACGTTGCCCGAAGGCCCCGGTGGACGCCGGGTTATAGCTCACCCGCAGGCCCAATAGCAAGGCCTTGTGGGGCAATTTCCGGCAATTTTTATCCCATTTTCAGCCTACCTAATTCAGGCACCAAAATGCCCCCGCCAAATGATCGACGGGGGCATTAAAAACGGCTTTAAACCTGGCTTTTTGGCTACTTGGTTGCCAGCGGAGCCAGCACCATGGTCATCATGCGGCCTTCGGACTTGGGCATTTGCTCAACCTTGGACAGCCCTTCCAGCTCGTCGCGCATCTTGATCAAAACCTGCAGGCCCAGTTCCTGGTGGGCCATTTCACGACCGCGAAAGCGGATGGTGACCTTGACCTTGTCGGCATTGCCAAGGAACTTGCGGGCATTTTTCATCTTCACTTCGTAATCGTGAATATCGATGCCCGGGCGCATCTTGATCTCTTTGACAGCAATAACCTTTTGCTTTTTCTTCTGTTCGTTGCGCTTTTTCTGTTCCTCGTACTTGTACTTGCCGTAATCGAGGATTTTGCATACGGGCGGCACGGCGTTGGGTGAGACTTCGACCAGATCAAGGCCAAAATCTTCTGCCAGCTCTATGGCTTCGGGTACGCTGCGTACGCCAATCATTTCACCTTCTGGGCCGACTAAGCGGACTTCATCAACGGTAATGCTGTTGTTAACACGCGGACCTTTTTTGGTCGGCGGTTGGTTATGGGGCGGTCTTGGGATCGGTTTTCTCCTCTAAAATTATACCAAAGCGAAGTGTGGGTTATAGGGGTCTAAGTCTTTTTTTTATGGAATATCAAGCGGGTGGCGCCGATTTCATTGAATTGGCGTTATTCACCCAGCGGGCCTCGCGCTTCGATGGCTAGGATATCAATCGCATCCTTTATCGCAAGGACTTCTTGATCCTTGCCGCCTAAGCGCCTGAGCGCCACGGTGCCTTCATCGGCCTCGCGTTTGCCGACCACCAAAATGGCCGGGACCTTGGCATGGCTGTGTTCGCGGATCTTGTAGTTGATCTTTTCATTGCGGATATCCAGCTCGGCCCTGAAGCCGGCCTTGGTCAGCGCGCCTAAGACTTCTTCGGCGTATTCATCAGCATCGGACGTAATGGTGGTGACCACGGCCTGCACCGGCGCCAGCCATAACGGCATCCGCCCGGCGTAATTTTCGATCAGGATGCCGATGAAGCGTTCGAACGAGCCCAGGATCGCGCGGTGCAACATGACCGGGCGATGCTTTTCGCCGTCTTCGCCGATGTAATGGGCATCCAGGCGTTCGGGCAGCACAAAATCGACCTGCAACGTGCCGCACTGCCAGTCGCGGCCGATGGCGTCGCGCAGCACGAATTCCAGTTTCGGCCCGTAAAATGCGCCTTCGCCGGGGTTCAGCGTCCACGGAATGCCGGTGGCTTCGGTGGCTTCTTTCAACGCCGCTTCTGCCTTGTCCCAAATTTCATCTTCGCCGGCACGAACCGGCGGGCGATCGGAAAACTTCACCGCCACTTCTTCAAAGCCCAGATCTTTGTAAATATCCAACAGCAGATTGCAGAACGCCTTGGTCTCATCCGTGATCTGGTCTTCGGTGCAAAAAATATGTGCATCGTCCTGGGTGAACGCACGCACCCGCATCAGGCCATGCAGCGCGCCTGAGGGTTCGTTGCGGTGGCACGATCCAAATTCGGCCATACGCAACGGAAGATCGCGATAGCTTTTGATGCCTTGGCGGAAGATTTGCACATGGCACGGACAGTTCATGGGCTTGATCGCCAGAACCTTGTCTTCGGTTTCGGTGACAAACATATTTTCGCGAAATTTTTCCCAGTGCCCGGACGCTTCCCACAGGCTGCGGTCCACCAGCTCTGGTGTGTTGACCTCGACGTAGCCGGTTTCTTCCAATTTGGTGCGGATGAAGTTTTGCAAGATGCGGTACAGGGTCCAGCCCTTGGGATGCCAAAAGGCTGCGCCCTGGGCTTCTTCCTGCAGATGGAACAGGTCCATCTCGCGGCCCAGCTTGCGGTGATCGCGCTTTTCAGCTTCTTCGACCATATGCAGATAGGCTTTAAGTTGTTTTTTGTCGGCCCATGCGGTGCCGTAAATGCGTTGCAGCATTTCGTTGTTGGAATCGCCCCGCCAGTAAGCGCCTGCCAGCTTGGTCAGCTTGAATGCGCTTCCCAAACGCCCGGTGGACGGCAGATGGGGCCCGCGACAAAGATCAATAAAGTCGCCCTGTCGATAAAGGCTAACGTCTTCGCCCGCCGGGATCGCTTCGATGAGCTGGGCTTTATAGTGTTCGCCCTTGTTCTTGAAAAATTCGATGGCCTCGTCGCGCGACCATACTTCGCGTGTGATCGCTTCGTTGCGTTTGACGATTTCCTTCATGCGCGCTTCGATCTTTTCCAGATCGTCAGGCGTGAAAGGCTCGGAACGCGCAAAATCGTAATAAAAACCGTTTTCAATGGACGGCCCGATGGTGACTTGGGTATCGGGGTACAGTTCCTGAACCGCTTCGGCCATCACATGGGCGGCGTCGTGGCGGATCAGTTCCAGTGCGTCTTCGTCCTTGGAGGTCACGACCGAGAACGCGCTGTCTTTTTCAATGAGGAAAGAAAGGTCGCGCATTTCGCCATCGACGCGCACCGCAAGGGCGGCTTTGGCAAGGCCGGGGCCGATGTCAGTTGCGACATCCAAGCCGGTCACGGGGCTGTCAAAGGTGCGCTTCGAACCGTCGGGAAGCGTGAGCGAAATCATTCGTGTGGTGGCCTCGAAATGTTTAAAAAAAGCGCCAAAAAGCGTGTCTGAAAGCCGGAATGTAGAGGGATTTAAGCCTCTGTCAAGGCGCTGCCGGGTTCGTGGCCAGGTTCGTCGCCCGCATCAGGCTGAGCACCGTCCAGACCTCGACCGGATCAAGCCATTTGAGGTCGGCCCGCCTGAGGCTGCGCACCCGCCCGCCCCGGGGCAAGCATAGTGCCGGATCGCTGCTTGATGAGAACAAAACCACCGACGGCGCGCCCGCGGCGGCCAGGATATGCATCGGGCCGGTATCGTTGCCCAGCGCCAGCTCAGCACCCCGGCCCAAGGTCGCGATATCGATAAAATCGGTCTTGCCGGCCAAATTCACCGCGCCGGGACAATCGCGCGCAATCAGGCTTAATATGCCCCGCTCAGAATCCGATCCGATCAGAACCGGGGTGATTCCCTCGCTCAGCATGTGTCTGGCGATAGCCGTGAAGTTATCGGCGGGCCAGCGTTTTTGCGGACGATGCTGAGCCCCGCCGGGCACCAGCAACGCATAGGGTGGGCGCAGCCCCAACGCGCTCAGGTCTGAATTGGCCCATGAAAGGTCGGCTAACGGTACATCTTCAATGCCCGCCACGCGAAGCTGGTCGCGCTGGCGTTCAACGGTGTGCATGCGGTCGCGATCGGGGTTGGTTTGGGCGTGGGACGCGCCCGCCACCGCACCCGACCATTGAGGGCGTGCGCCCCCGCCAAGCCATGCGCCCATCAAATGAAAATAAAATGCGCTGCGGTCTGACGTCTGGAAATCATAAACGCGCTTGAATTTTCCACCTTTAAGGCGGCGGCGAAGTTCCAGAACTTTGCTGATTTGAAAGAGTTTGGGCCGTTCATCAATCCACACTTCATCAAACAGGTTTGTGGCCTTAGCGAAGTCGGCGAACGGCTTGGTCGTCAACAGCGTAATTTTTGCATCCGCGTGATGCTTGCGCACCGCCGCCATCGGCCCCAACGCCTGAACGAAGTCGCCCAGCGCGCCCAGTTTGATGACAAGAATGCGCTCAACCTCAGACATCGACGCGCCTTTTCACAACTAACGTTTTTCGTGTTCGCTAAGCACTTCTTTGTAAACGTCCAGCGTCTTTTTACACATGGCGTCTTTTGAGAAATGATCGCGCACATTCTGGATCGCTTTTTCAGCCAAGATTGCGCGATCTGTTTCGCCAAGGTCCAGCGCATGGCCAATGGCTTTAGCCAACGCGCCCTGATCGCCGGGCGGCACCAGCCAGCCGGTAACGCCGTCAATGATGGTTTCGCGCGCACCGCCGTGATCAGGCGCAATGATGGGTCGGCCAAGGGCCTGGGCTTCGGTAACGATGCGCCCAAAGGCTTCGGGGTCGGTCGATGCCGAAATCACCACATCGGCCAGCATGTACGCGGCCGGCATGTCTTCGCAATTATCAACAAGACGCACCACCGAACTGAGATCAAAACGTTCGATCTGTTTGACCAGTTCCTTGCGATAGCCAGAGCGCCCGTGATCAGACCCCACCAAAACACAACGGATGTCTTTGCGCCCAAGGCTGGCGACGGCTTCGATAAAAATCGACTGGCCTTTCCAGCGCGTCAGGCGGCCGGGCAGCATCACGACCGGGTATCCATCTTCCAACCGCCATGCGTTTGAGAGTTGCACCACGCGCTCGGCGCTGACCTTTGCAGGATCGAACGTTTCAATATCGACGCCGCGAAAAATCACGCGAATGCGGTCTGCGGCCACGCCATAAATCTGTTTCAGGTGGCCGGCAATGAAACTTGAAATGGCGATCACGCGCTCGCCACGGGTCATTACCCGGTTGTATGCGCGTTTGAACGCATTGGCCGCGCCGTAGGTGCCGTGAAAAGTGGTTACAAACGCAACCCCGGTTTGCTTGCAGGCGCGATAGGCGCTCCACGCAGGGGCGCGCGAACGAACATGCACCAGGTCAACGTTTTCTTCCCGGATCAACTTGACGAGGCGCGCGGTATTCATCCAGATCGTAAATGGGTTTTTGGTATCCAACGGCAATTCAAAATGTTCGCCGCCTGATCTCGCAACCTGATGCACCCTTTCGCCACCGGCTGATGCCACCAGCGAACGCCAGCCTGCATCGTGAATGCACCCGGCTATTTCAACCGTGCCGCATTCAACTCCGCCGCTCATACCCAGTGCGGGCAAAACCTGCAAAATGGTCTTTTCGCCCTTCACTTCAAAAGTGTTATTGTTGGTCAAATGTCTGGCTCGATCCGGTTTGTCATATGAAGGTTTAACCGCCAGAATCCCAGCATCCACGCCGCCTGTCCACAACAAGTGTCACAAACTAATGGAAAACCGGAACGACAGTCCCCCTGCCCCCCTTGAAATCACCCGCTCAGGTGACGGCGCGACTATCGCCTATCACGCGGTGGCGGGCAAGTCCCCGGGTGTGGTGTTTTTAGGCGGATTTCGCTCTGATATGAACGGAACCAAGGCGCTGGCGCTGGAAAAATGGTGCCGGGCCACGGGCCGGGCGTTTCTCAGGTTCGACTATGGCGGCCACGGGCAATCATCGGGCGCGTTTACTGATGGCACCATTGCCACCTGGGCCGAGGACGCGATCTTCGCCATTGAGAAGCTTACCCAAGGTCCGCAGGTGCTGGTCGGATCATCCATGGGCGGCTGGATTATGTTGGTGGCGGCGCTGAGGCTTAAGGGCAAAATCAGCGGCCTGTTGGGTCTGGCGGCGGCACCGGATTTTACCGAAGACCTGATCCATGGTGAGCTGACGCCGCGCCAGTTGGAAATTATTGAAACCGAAGGTCAGGTCAAAATCCCCAACTGCTACGACGTCGATGATCCTTACGTCATCACCAAGGCCCTGATCGAGGACGGACGCCGGCAACGCCTGCTTCACAAACCCATTGCGCTGGATATTCCGGTGCGCCTGATCCAGGGCATGAAGGACGAAGACGTTCCGTGGAAGACGGCGCTAAAAATTCAGGAAATGCTCGTGGGCGAAGACGTGGAAGTCCAGCTGGTCAAAAATGCCGATCACCGACTATCGGAACCCGCTGATCTGGACCGGCTTACCACCACCCTTGAAAGACTGTTGGCCCACATTGAAGCGAAATCTTAAGCGCGCGGATTAGCCGCCCGCCAGCCACCCTTTAGCCCCCTGCGGCCAATACCGCCTTCAGGCCTTCGCGAAAACTGGGATAGCTAAGCTCAATTCCCAGTTCTTCCTTGATGCGCTGGTTGTTGATGCGCCGGTTATCGGCCCAGAACGTTCGCGCCATATCGCTCATGGTTGCGGACGCTTCTTCAAATGTCACCGCAGTGGGTGGCGTTTTG
>DAOVVL010000199.1 GCA_030637205.1 Thalassospiraceae bacterium
AGCCGACAACATGACAATCACGACCATGCCAACGGTGATGAAGCGCCGCTTGACGATGTCGGTCCAGATCTCACCCCAGTCAAAAAACTGGTCCAGCCCCACATAACTTGAAACGTGCAGGGTGGCGTAGAAAAAAGCCGCCAGCCCCATCATGCGGCGCAGGCGGACCGGCGTTGGGTTTTTGGTGAGAATACGAAGCGGCGTCATGGCCAGCGCGATCAGTAAAAAGCGCAGCGCCCAATCGCCTAAATACCGGTTTACCGCTTCGATGGGATTTGCGCCAAGCCCGCCTGAATACGCATTCACCGCGAGCCACACCAGCGGGGCCAAAACGCCCGCCATCGCGGTCCACCAGATGGTTTTAAATGGGACGTTCTTCAAAATGACCGTGTCAAATCCATGCCGGTGTAAAGCCCGGCGACTTCATCGCCGTAACCATTAAACATTTCTGTTTTGCGGCGCAGAAAGTCACCAATGCGCCGTTCCTTGGCCTGGCTCCAGCGCGGATGGTTCACGCCCGGATTGACGTTGGCGTAAAATCCGTACTCACGCGGTGCGGATCGGTTCCACGATGTGGGCGGTTCTTCTTCGGTAAATGAAATACGCACGATGGATTTAATCGCCTTGAAACCGTACTTCCACGGCACCACCAGGCGTATGGGCGCGCCATTTTGTGGCGGCAGGGTCTGGTCGTAAACGCCGACCACCAGCATCGCCAGCGGGTTTAATGCTTCATCCAGACGCAGACCTTCTACGTACGGCCATTGCAAAACCTGGCGGTTTTGTCCCGGCAGTTGTTCGGGGTCCAACAAGGTTTCAAATGCGATGTACTTGGCGCTGGTTTGCGGGTCCAGCCGTTTGACCACATCGGCCAGTGACACACCGACCCACGGGACCACCATCGACCATGCTTCCACACAACGGTGGCGATAGATGCGTTGTTCCAGCTGGTCTTTTTTTACCAGATCCCACACATCATACGTGCCGGGGTTGTTGACCAGACCGCTGACCTCAACCGACCATGGTGCGGGCTTGAAGTTTTCAGTCTCATGCTGCGGCCCGTCCTTGGACGTGCTGAGTTCGTAAAAGTTATTGTACGTGGTGATGTCTTTCAGCGTGGTCGGCGGCTCGTCGGTCGAGCCCGGCCATTTAGCTGCTTTCAGCATTTCCACTTCGCGCGCCTTTGCGCTAACAGGCGCTAACAAGCCACCCACGGCAAGCGAAGATGCCGCCGCCCAGCCCAGCGCACTGCCCGCACCCAGCTGTAAAAAACGGCGCCGGGCACGAAACAGGTGTTCGGGCGTCACGTCAGACTCTTTGGCTTGTGAGGTTGCCGGGGTGCGGATCAGCATGCGAAAAGTCCTTTGTTTGTAGGGGTTGTAGGCGATTTCTGTGCTTTTTAGAATAGCTCAAAAAAGGCAATGCGTCATGGTTTATTGCGCTTCATTGTGACGGATTTATGACGAAAAAAACTTTCAAATCCCTGCTCAATTGGGTTTGGCAGGAAAAGGTTAGCGTGTATATATCGTGTTCATGCGTACACTTTACCATCTATGGCTCAATCCGTTTTCGCGCAAGGTTCGCCTTGTGCTGGGCGAAAAGGGCATGGAGTTTGAACTCAAAGTTGAAAAGGTGTGGGAACGCCGCGAAGGCTTCTTGCGTCTGAACCCGGCGGGTCAAGTTCCGGTGCTGGTCGAAGAAGACGGCACCGCGCTTTCCGGGGCTTCGGCTATTTGTGAATATTTAGATGAGATCCAGCCCAACCCGCCGTTGCTGGGGGGCTCACCTTTGGAACGTGCCGAGGTCCGGCGCCTGTGTCATTGGTTTGATCAAAAATTCAACGATGAAGTCACGCAAAATCTGGTCGAAGAAAAAGTGATGAAGCGATTTTTGGGACTGGGTTCGCCCGATTCAAAAGCCATTCGCGCCGGCCTGTCCAATATCAAACATCATCTTGATTACATTACATTTTTAGTTGAGCGCCGCGACTGGCTGGCAGGCGACAGCATTTCGCTGGCCGACCTCAGCGCCGGCGCGCATTTGTCTGCGGTGGATTATCTGGATGATATTTCGTGGAACCTGTACCCGTCGGCCAAGGACTGGTATGCGCGCATTAAATCAAGGCCCAGCTTCAGGCCATTGTTGCACGACATGATCCCCGGCGTTCCGCCGCCGGGCCATTATGCGGATCTGGATTTTTAAGCTTTCGTCTGGCCCTCAAAGCGCAGCAAAACTTCTTCCATGGAAACGGTTTGCCCATCTGCTGACGCGGTGGCGGACCACTGGGTATAAACAGCCTTGATGCCGCGTTCCTGTCTGCGGCGCACGATGCCGGTCGAACATTCAACAAAGCCGTATAACTTTTGCGACTGGGGGTCTTCATCGACCTTGATGAAATGGCCCTTGGCATTTTCAAAGGCATGACCCGCCCGGGGGCCACTATGTTCACCCGTTGCGCTGCCAAAATCAAAGTCTGCCACCAGCACCGTATCAAACACCGTATCTTCGGGGTCCAGATAAACCATGCCCAGCGCGGTATCGATGCGCGGGTGCAGTTGCACCGCATAATGGTGGATGTATTCCTTGCCGATGCGCTCAAGTTTAATGAACGCGGCCCGGCCCTGATCGGTTTCAAGGATCACCACACTGGTGGGGCGAATTTCATATGCCTGACGGTGGCCGGGTTCGGTTGGGAACTCGGGCGCGGGGGGGGCTGCGGGGGGTTCGTTAAAGGCTCGGCTCATCATATAAGGCTCTTGAATTTTGTTGTTGAGGTAGTCGTTCGGTTCAATATAGGAAGCTCCCACCCCAACTCCAAGTCCCAACTCGAAGCCCCAACTGTGAATTGGCTTTAGCGTTGCTTAACGTCCATGCGCTCAAGGTTCTGGCGCGCCGAGCCCGCGGCAGCCGTTTCGGGCCATGCGGTAATGACCGCCATCCAGTCCTTGCGCGCGGCATCGTTTTTGCCCTGCATGCGATAGATATTGCCCCGTTCCAGCAGGCCGCCGGGATGCTCAGGGGCGGCGATCAAGGCACGTTCGGCGTCTGACAGGGCTAAATCGAGCGTATCAAGATGACGCCACGCCGCGGCGCGAAACGCCAGGGCATCGGCATTGTCGGGGTTCGCTTCGATGACGCGGCCCAGATCGTCAGCCGCTTCCCAGTATGCGCCCTTGGCCGCCAGCACTTGGGAGCGAACGATCAACAGGTCCGCATCTGTGGGGTCCAGCTTGATCGCGGTATCAATGACATCAAGGCTCATGTCTTCTTCGCCCAGCAACAGCCATCCTTCGGCGGCGCGGGCCAGTACCTGGGCCTTGAACGGGGCACTGGCGCGCACTTCATCGGCTAGTCGCTCAAAGCCTTGTGCGGCCTCGCCGTATCGCCCCATGTTCATCAGCGCCACCAGCGCGCAGTAGCGCGCCGGATGGCCGCCGCCAAGGCCTTCCCAGCGCGTTGCCTCGCCGAAGGCTCGCTCGGGCTTTGTTTGTGCCATGGCCATGCAGTTCTGATACAGCCGCGCCGGTTCCTGCTGGGCCACGGCCACGCTTGGCGTGACCACCCCGGCCAATACGGTGATGGCTAAAAAGGCGGACAAATTGTTGATAAAACTGCTCATCAGCCCCTACAGTCCATGGCGCGCCCTTTGATGGCAAGGGGACATAAGCAATTATTTGAAAATAAGAAAATTCGGTCGCACAATCGCCCATGAGCACATCGGTTCCACATCTATTTTGTTTTGGTCTTGGCTACTCGGCCCAGCGTCTGGCGCATCGTTTGTTTGACGAAGGCTGGCGCGTGACCGGAACGCACCGGCCGGGCGAAAAAAAGACTAAAGCCGTGGGCTTGGGCGAAGGCGAAGGCACGTTGAGTTCAATGGTGGCGTCCATTCCGTTTTCCCGCGACATGGCGCTGGATGATTTTGATTTTCTGTTTGAAACCGTCACCCATGTTCTGGTTTCAATCCCGCCCGACGCGGCAGGCGATCCGGTGGTAGATATTCACGGGGCCGATCTTGTGCGCCACGCGAACCACATCCAATGGGCAGGTTATCTTTCCACGGTGGGCGTGTATGGCGATACCGGCGGGCGCAGCGTGGATGAAAATGCGCCCCTGTTGCCAACGCAGGAACGTTCGCGCTTTCGCGCACTGGCCGAAAACCGCTGGCAGAATTTGTGTGCCCTTGGTGACCTGCCGTTGCATGTATTTCGTTTGGCCGGCATTTACGGCCCCGGTCGCAGCGTATTCGATAAAGTTCGCGACGGCTCCGCGCAACGCATCATCAAGCCGGATCATTTATTTTCGCGCATCCATGTGGACGACATTGTGAAGGTGCTGCTGGCATCCATGAACCATCCCGATCCGGGCGCCATATATAATGTCGCCGATGATGAGCCAGCCGCACCATCAGATGTGGCTGAGCTGGCGGCAAAGCTGTTGGGCAAAACGCCACCCACTGCGGTGACATTTGAAGAAGCGTCCGCAAACATGAGCGATATGGCGCGAACGTTCTGGGCCGATAA
>DAOVVL010000095.1 GCA_030637205.1 Thalassospiraceae bacterium
CTGGAACTAGGTAAATGTCTGAAATTAGCTATAAGCGGACCTTTCAGAGAATGCAAAATTACGTCCGCTCTTGGAAGGTTACGCCTCTAATGTCATCTATAGTCTACCCATAGTGATTGCCATGATAAGGTTATGTGTGGGGATATTTGTGGGGACACTGCTGACTCTTGGTGTCTCTCTATGACTCTAATAATCCAGTATTTCCCTGATAATCCCTAAAACCCCCACCCCCTAAATACCATTGGTAATGGTGAGGACATACGCTAGATTCTTATCGGCGGCACCATTTTCCACTAAAATCACCACGCATCATGGACGCCCCCTTGGCCTCCGAAAGCAGACCTTATCATACATAAACGCTTAGGGCTGCTTATAGCCATGTCCGGAAGTTCGTGATGCTGGCGGAGGAAGCCGTTTACTGAACGGCCATCCCTTAGAACATTTCCGGGGCAGCCCTAGAAAAATTCGCCGTATCCGGGGTTGTGACCACCGTCACTTCGCCCAAGCCCGGATACAGGACATAACCCCGCTCCGGACACGACGGATTATTTTCCAACAGCTGAACGTTATCTGAGTACAAGCTTCAGGGTTGGCTCAAGTCCGAGAGCGTATAACGGGTCCAACGCTGAAGAACGGCACCGGCCGCAAGCCGGTAACAAGATGGCCCCCTTACGGGCATTCGTACTGATAAACAGAAATTTAATGCAGATTCCAGCGCTATTTCAGGATGAACGCGCCATATTTTTTAACAGCATCAAACTCTATACATAGGATAAACGTCATGAAAAATAACTCCCCCAAGACCGAACTTCCCCCCTTCATGCTCCTTGCCCTTTACCTCGTAATGGCGGCACCGGTGGCCCTTGGCATTCTCACCATCGCCACCCCCGCCGCCGCTTCCACCCCAACCTCGTACGAAACGCTGAATGGATGGAACGGCTTTGCCGAAGAGACCGCGACCCCGGTTCCCCCCTACAGCCAGAACGTCGATTGGACCAATCTTTATTCCAACACCGTCAGCTATTCGCTGAGGGAATGGAACGGCTTCGCCGAAGAGACCGCGACCCCGGTCTCCCTCTACAGCCAGAACATCTATTGGAAGAATTTGTACCGGTAAGAATCCTTCCGCTTTACGTGAACGCAAATTGACTTGTTCCGTCCGGATATCAGGACATGGTTGGTTAAAGAGAAGCCGATAATTTGCATCACCCCGCCCCTCACATATGGGGCGGGGTTTTTTTGTTTGCTATTGATTCCACCAAGCCGAGCTTGGGTATTTCTGCATTGGGTCAAAAGCAGTCGTAACTGCCAGCCTCAAAATTGGTCTTCTTTAACGCGCAGAGCAGACCTCAGCCCCCAGAACGTCTGCTTACCACCCGAGAGCGGTCGTAAATCGGTTTCATTGGGAATGTCTGCTAATAGCCATGAGCGGGCATTCATATCCGTGAGGTCAAACTACGGGAAACGACTATTGGCTAATGAGCCACGCCTCTGCAGCGTCTCGTTGCTCAAAGAGTTGGACCTCAAGGTCCACGTCCCTCATCGAAGCCAACCCCTCAAGCAATTTTTGTAAAATTGGGTAATACGCATTGGACGGGAGCACGGCAAAACGCGCCCGGCGGATGTTACGTTTCTTGAACATTTCTGTAATATGGGAAAACAGTTCAAAACCAATATCCTCTTCGACCCCGGTAACATCGACCAAAATGAGGAAGAGGTCATCCTGATAATTGGCAAGTTCGGTCTCGAAAAAGTCTATCCAATCCTTGTCCGACACCCTTGTCTTTGGCCGGGCATAGAGAAAACGCTGGCCTTCAGCTTCGCACCAGTTTCGCTCAAATTTCATCACACGTTCCTTAAGCCAAGAAACCGTCCCACTAAGCATAAACCCTATCATCACCCTTGCGCATGCTTTTATCTTATGCGTGTGGGGCCATGACCATCATTGTCCGCTTTGGGTCATTAGCGGACGTGCTAAAGGCCCTTTCGAGATGTCTGCTTTTAACCTCACAGCCTTGTCAGCATCGAATCCCAACCTCTCCGCCATTGCTTCAATAAAAAAGCCGCCTTTCGAGCGGCTTTTCTTTTAACCCACAATTCAGTCAAGGGTCGCTTATAGCCAAATACGGTCGTGCAAATCATTTGCTCACACAACGGCTGTCAGGGCTTTTTCCATGTTGTGCGCTGACTTCGTCAACACATCCTTGATCACGCCACCAAACATGTGGCGCATAAGGCCGAAGTTCATGTGGGCAACGCGAACCTCGCCCGATGAGGTTTCGTAAATCGCGACCCCGGTCGGCATCATCACCAACATTGGCTTGTTGGCGTCATCCTTGGCAATGGCAGCACCTCCCTCGGAGTTGCAATAATAAACGATGGTGGTCCTGCGCATCTCGGGTTGGCCCGCATGATGGTAGTGGTCCTGTAAATCAAGGACTTGAGGCACCATCCAGCCGTTATCAAGCGCCGCCGTGCGAACCTTGTCTACGGTCTCGGCGAAGCCGAACCGGCTGGGCCGTGATGAAAACATCATCTTGGCCATGACACTCATCATTACCTCCCGCCAGCAATGTGGCCTTCTAATCGCTTAGATTCCTGCGCCTCGCATCGCCATCATATCCCTGCGGACAAAATACCAGATGATCAGATTGAGAATGCCGAGAATGATAAACGGGGGAATCGGAATCAGGGAAAGATAGGTAAAGACGATTACGACCCCAGGTGCGTCGAGCCTGATCATTTCGACCAAGGCACTGATCAGAAGCGCAAAATAGATGATCAGAAAAACCAGCACTGCAGTCAGGACGCTTATCAAAGTGTCCGGATCTACGTAAAAATCAATTTCAGTTGGCATTTCATTACCCTCCAAATAAACGTGGAGTTCACCCCACTTATTGAGAGAGTTTTTTTGAGGGAAAATTGTATCATTTTCCGGGCGTTTCGGCAATTTCGCACTGATCAGGTAACGGGGGGATGGGGTGCAGCGCATTTGACGCCGGGGCCATTTTGGCACCAGACTCCCCTGTTGGACCTGAAAGTCGGGGATCAGAAAAACGGGGGAATAAACCATGGAAGACCTGTTTTCGTGGACAAGCTGGGTTGATGCCATCGGTTACACGGGCGGCTTGATAACGCTGTGGAGCTTTCATCAGCGCACCATGATGTCGCTGCGCATGGGCGCCATTATTGGCAACGTAGGCTTTCTGGTTTTCGGGCTTCTGGCGCCAAGTTATCCGACCTTGCTGTTGCACGCCGTGCTGTTGCCGTTAAACACGGTACGGTTGTTCCAGTCTAAAAAACTGATCCGCGAAATTCAGGCGGCCAGCGAAGGCGATGGCGATTTAAACGCCCTGATCCCGTTTATGAAAGAGCACAAGCACCCATCAGGCGAAATCCTGTTTCGCAAGGGCGATGTTCCCGACAGCATGATCCTGATTGCCGAAGGAACCGTGCGTCTGGAGGAAATCAATGCCGATTGCGGCCCCGGTGATGTGCTGGGCGAAATTGCCGCATTTACCCAGGACAACGCGCGCACCTGCACCGCCGTGTGCGTGGGCGATGTGCGCCTGTACCGCCTCGCCAACGAGGTCATGCTGCAATTGTTCTATCAAAACCCACGATTTGGCATGTATCTGGTGCGCCTGATTGTCCATCGCCTGCACGGTAACTGGTCAGAAGCGGAAACCGCGCGGCTGGAACAGGCAAAAGCACTGTAACTACCCGATTCCACCCCCCCATCACATTTTCGGGCCATATCCGTGGATGAGATTCCCGGTGAGAATCGCCCCTGAATGCGCTTTTATTGGGGGAATTGTGCCCCAATTGTACCCCAATTGTGGATGAAACGGGGCTTTGGGCGGTGCGCATTTGGAGACATATATGTACAATAAGGCTTCGATATTTCTGCGATGTTTCTACAACGCAAAATTGTGCGTTTTACGTATGTGGGGAATTTTTTTGTGTGTACGGTATTTTTGTCATTAACCGGATCACACCTTTTTAGGGGATGAATTATGAAAAACGTTCTTAACACCAAAACACTGACCGCAGCCGCTCTTGCAACTTTCCTGTTCGCCGGAACGGCCTTTGCCCAATCTTCTGGCGCTGCCAGCGGCCCCACCATTGATGGTGGTGTTGAAATGACCGTTTCTGCGGAACAGGATGTTTCAGCAGCTATCGGCAACGAATCTTCTGCGACCCAGGAAATTGGCGCCATCGATTCCGGCACCATCACCGGCGATATTGCAACTAACGTTGAAGCTGCCGAAGATGTATCTGCCGCTATCGGCAACAAAGCCTGTTCCGATCAGAAAATTGGCACCATCGGCTCCAAGAATGCGTGCTAAGCAAACTTTTAAGCTGGTATCTTTTGTTTCACGTTTGAAATGGAACCTGATCAATGTTTAAAAAGTTACCCATCTTCGTAGTTGTTTCCGGCGCTCTGGCTACAGTCTTTATGACTGTACCGGATGCGTCGGCACAATTACTGGAAGATTCTGCAAACCGAAAAGTGCTGAAAGTCAGGTCCGATCTTCTGCGCGGCGACACAACCCGCAAGTTTAGCGGTGGCCAGCTGCAAAGTCTGGATGAACTTCAATCACAAATCAGTGGCCGTGCTACTTGCGGGGCAGTTGATATTGGCAACCAGCATGTAAGCTCGACATTTTCCGGTGAGATCAACGTGATCGTCGCCGGCGATATTATCAATACCGGCAACAACTGCCGCTAGAATACTTTTTTGGGGGGATAATCAAAATGCGTAAACGGACCCTTTTGGGCAACCTTGCCCTGGCAGGATCGGCCGCGATGTTCTTGTCAGGATGTGCAGCGGTTAAGGCTTCGGTGCCAAACGATGTACTTGAAACCAACCCGGTCGATCATCCGGTTCGCGCATTAACCGATTTTTCCGAAGGCCTGACCTGTATGGGTCGCGTGCTTTCCTCTGATAAGGTCGAACCCGTTTACGTGGCCTTGACCGAAATCCCCGACCGTTCAGAAAGTTCGGGATCAGCCGGTTATGGCGCCAAGGAAATGATTGTTTCCGCCATGTCGCGCCTGAGCCAGGAAAACGGCCTTGTGCGGCTGGTGGCGTATGATCGCACCACACCAACCGTGGTGGCGCTGCACAATTCTCATCCGAACAAGAAAAACCTTCGGGTTCCTGATTTCTTCATTCGCGGGGCCATTACGCAAATCGATTCAAGCCCCTACAGCAAGCAAAATGGTTCCAGCGCCAGCCTCGGCACCGGCATTATGCAGCGTCTGTTAGGCGTTGGCGTATCTAACTCAAACAGTGTGACGATGAAATCTGTCACACTTGATTTGAACGTGGGGCTGATCAGCACCTATCAAATTCTTCCGGGCGTTTCTTCATCGAACACCTTGGCCGTAGTTAAAGAAGGCAATTCAACCGAACTGACCATCAGCTTTGACAAAATCGGCGGCATTTACAGCGTCAATGAAAACAAGGCCGATGCGCTTAGCGGCGCGCTGCGTTCGCTGGTTGAAGTCGGCATTATTGAATTGTTCGGCAAACTTTATAATGCCGATTATTCAACGTGCCTTGCCCAGTTGGACCGCACCAACCCACTTCGCATGGCAGCACGCGACAAATATGACGATTTGTCTGATGCCGGTCGCCTTGAATATGTGCTTTCACACATGCGCGCCAAAGGTTATGTGCGCAACAAAGGCGCCGCCATTGTTGATGGCGCGGCAAATATTGCACTGCGCGATTCCATCGCGGCTTATCGGGTACGCAATGATTTGTTCCCCAGTGCTGCCGTAGACTTCCGTATGTTTGAAAAAATGTATCTGCAATCCCAACCCGGCGCTGAAGCTGCAATGCCCGGCGAAGGTGTGGGGCCGATTAAACGGTGGTTGCATGCTGATGGCGCGCCATAGGCAAGTGGAAATAACAATGCACCCTCGCCGCACCATTGCGTTTGGCAGTGCTGTGGTGATGGTGTGCTTGTTATTGCCCTTCCCCCTTTCGGCTGACGAAGCAGAAGATCTGTTGGGGCCGGAAGCCCTGAGCCCGGCAGTGCGCGCGATTATCGACGAAAGCTATCAAGACCGTTCCCCCGAAAAGATCGCGGGCGAACGCTTTAACATGCCCAACCAGATGGAAGGCCAGTCTGCATCTTCAGATGAAGGCAGCCTGCCGGCCCTTAACATGGGCAAGCTGTTGGTCGGCGGCAGCGCCGGATCGTCAGCCGCCGCTGAGCGCACCGCGTCGCAGGTCAATTTTGGTTCAAGCTCGGCATTTAGTTCTTCCACCAGTTCTCAGCTTAGCGAGAACGCCAATCAGTCTGCCGTTGCCAACGCGGTTCAAAACGCCATTGCGCGTGCGACCCCCGATGTCGGCGCTGGAATTAGTGCGGCAAATATCGAAAATCGCATCGCCTCTCAACTGGCCAAGGTTACCGAAACCACGGACCTTTCAAAAATCCTGCCCAGTTCGGACAACTTCTCGCCTGCGGGGCGCATTAAGCTGGCCCGCCAAAGCGTTGAAAATGCCCTCAAATCTGCAGGGCTTAACCCCAACGATAGTGATCTAAGCGGCGCGCTGGCATCGCTTGATCCCAATATTCGGGCAAAAGCTGTTGCGGTTCACGCGTCGGTCCTCAGCCAAGTAAGCACCGCAGTTGACGCCGCCAACGACGCCAAAAAAGTTGCTGAAGATGCAGCGGGAAAAGCCAAGGAAGCCGCCGACAAAGCAGCCGACGCCGCCCAGGACGCGGCGGCAAATGCGGGCGACACGGCCAAAGCGGCCGCCAGCAAAGCCGCCGACGAAGCCATGCAGGCCGCCGCCAAAGCCGCCCAAACGGCTAACGCCGCGGCTGAAAAAGCCGTTGCGGGTATCGGTGATGTTGGGAGCGTTGGCGGTGTGGGTGCAAATGTAAATGCCGCTGTCGATGGGGCCACCGCCACGGCCGAAGCGGCAGCAAGCGGAGCGCAAGCGACTGCCAACGCCGCCGCCGATGCCGCACAAAATGCCGCAGCGAACGCGCAGAAACAAGTCACAGAACAGATCGCAAAACTAAATGTTTCAGCACCCAAAGTGGGCGTGTCCAAGAAAGCGCTGACAGAAAAGGTCGACAA
>DAOVVL010000175.1 GCA_030637205.1 Thalassospiraceae bacterium
CCATTTTCACAGCCGTCGTGGGAACCGGGGCCGGGGCTGGTGCCTGGGCCGGCATCGGGCGCTCAGGCGTCACGGCAACTTGGGAGGTTAGCGGGGCCGATGTGGGGGCATCGGATGACGCGCTCAACACATCGCGCGGTGCATCCTGGCGGGCAATGGCGTCTGATGCATATACAGCCGAGCTATCGCTGCTCAATCCGCCATCAGCCGCAGCCGTGCTTGCAGCGGGCGCCGGGGCTTCGCTATCGCCAGCCAAGCCCTGATTTTCACCTTCAACCGCGACCTCGCTGGGCGCATCGGAAAAGAAGTCCCATTTGGTGGGGTTCAGCGCATCTGGCACCGTGATCGAGGTGCAACCCCCAACCAACAAAAGCGACAGCAAAATGGCGCCATTTCTGTTACGCCTTTGGCGCGCGATTAAGCCCTTGTTTGTATTCAACATTGACGTGTCCCCAGAAAACCAAATCTCACTCCATTAATTGCACAGTGGACGGATTTAGTTAAGAATTTTCCAATAGTTCGCTCACAATGCCCCAAATCGGATCAAAGATAAAGGATCGCCGCCCATGAGCCGCTATGTACCCTGTGGGGCCGATGACACCACAAGCCACCAAGCGCCCCCATCCGGCGACGACAAGGGTGACGATTTCCAGACCCGGCTGGCGACGGTTTTGGGCCGTGTGGCGGCGCACGCCCAGCAATCGGTCCGCCGGTTTTTAGATGAGGTCGAGCAAAACCCCGACTGGCAGGCCACGGCACGCGAAACGTCTGAGCTGTTAAAAGTGGGCGGAATTGGCGAAACGCTGGGTGCACTTTCCAGCCAACTCGACACCGACCCCGAACTTCTGGCCCGCGCCCAGATGCGTTATTGGCGCGACGGCTTCAGGTTGATGATCTATTTCAACCACCGCTGTGCGGGAATGGCCACCACCCCCGTAATTGAACCCGGCCCCGGTGATCGTCGCTTTTCAGATCCGGCGTGGCGCGACAACCCGTTGTTTGATGTCATCAAGCAACATTACCTTTTGTACGCAAGATGGTTGATGGAACTTCTGGACGGTGTTCAGGGCCTCGACATTGCTTCCCAGCGAAAAGCGAATTTTGTGGTGCGCCAGATGATTGATGCCATGGCGCCGACCAATGCGCTGATGAGCAACCCGCAAGCGTTGCGCGAAACGCTCAACAGCAATGGTGAAAACCTGATCCGCGGTCTTGAAATGTATCTCGACGACTTAAAGCGCGGCCACGGTCGCCTGGCGGTGCGCACATCCAATGAAGATGATTTTGAAATCGGCAGCAGTGTCGCCACCACGCCGGGCAAGGTGGTGTTTAAAAACGACATGATCGAACTGATCCAGTATCAACCCAGCACGCCAAAGGTTCACAAGGTTCCGTTGTTGATCATACCGCCGTGGATCAATAAATATTACGTCCTGGATTTGCGAGCGGAAAATTCGTTCATCAAATGGGCAGTCGATCAGGGTGTGAGCGTTTTTGTCATTTCGTGGGTCAACCCCGACATCAACATGGCGGACAAAGGTTTCGATGATTACATGACCGACGGGCCGCTGGCGGCACTGATTGCTGTCGAAAAAGCCACCGGCGAAAAACAGATCAACACGTTGGGCTATTGCATCGGCGGCACGTTATTGGCTGCCGCGCTGGCTTACCTCAATTTAAAAGGCGACAAGCGCATCAAGTCCGCAACGTTCCTCACTTCGCTGCTTGATTTTTCAGATGTCGGCGACGTTTCGGTCTTTCTGGATGATGCGCACATGAAGGTGTTGGACCGCCACATGGCCGACAAAGGCATTCTGGAAGGCCGTGAAATGACCGCCGCCTTTGCCGTGATGCGCGCAAAAGACACCATCTGGCCGTTTGCCATCAACAATTACCTGTTGGGCCGAAAGCCCCCACCCTTTGATATTTTGTTCTGGAATGCCGACAACACCAACATGCCGGCAAAGATGCACAGTTTTTATCTGCGCAACATGTATCTGGAAAATCGCCTGCGCGTACCCGGTGGCATCAACCTGGGGGGAACGCCCATTGATTTAGGCAACATTTCACAGCCAACCTATTTCATGGCGGCGCGTGACGATCACATCGCGCCGTGGACTTCTGTTTTTGCCGGCAGCAAGCTTGTAAAAGGCCCGGTGCGTTTCGTTTTGGCAAAGTCCGGTCATGTTTCGGGGGTGGTCAACCCGCCCCAACAAAACAAGTACGCGCACTGGGTCGCCGATCACAATCAGGGTGAACACACACAATGGATCGAAAACGCAACCGAACATCCCGGTTCATGGTGGACCGATTGGGCAACGTGGATCGCCAAACATTCAGGCAGCAATAACCATCCGCCCCGCATCCCCGGTAGCGGAGAACTGAAAGCCATTTGCGATGCGCCGGGAACGTACGTTTTGAAAAAGTCTTAATCGGGTTCGTTCATATCGGTCTTGAAAACTTTTGCATAAACCAGCTTGAATATTTCCATGACCACCAAAACGCCCAACGCCAGGCTTGCAACAAATAACCAGTCGTATAGGGATACCGGCGCAATTTCCAACACATCACTGATGCCGGGCGTGTACATGGCCCCGATGTGAATGCCCTGGCTGATGATCACCGCCCAGATCAATAACGGGTTTGCGCTAAGCGGGACCTTGAATGCAGAACGGCGCTCTGATCGGCAATTGAATACATGCACGTTTTCAAACAGCACCATCAACAACAGCAGCTCGTTTCTTAGCTGTGCTTCATCAACGCCCGCCGCCATCTGGTGGTAATAGAACCAGAAGGCTGCAATGCCGATGAACAAACCTGAAACCAGCGTTTGCAAGGTCATCTGGCGATCAAAAATAGGCTGGCTGGGTGAGCGCGGTGGGCGCTTTAACGTTCCCGGCTCGCCTTTTTCAAATGCAAGCGCCACGTCCTGCACGCCATTGGTCACTAAGTTAAGCCACAACAGTTGAACCGCAAACAAGGGCAGCGGTAAGCCTGCAAAAAGCGCCAGGAAGAACAACACAATTTCCGAAGCTCCGGTGCTGACCAACAGGTACACCACCTTGCGCACGTTATCGTAAGCAATGCGCCCTTCTTCGATGCCCGCAACAATGCTGGCAAAGTTATCGTCGGCCAAAATCATGTTGGCGGCAGATCGCGCCACGTCGGTGCCGTCGCGGCCCATTGCGACGCCAACGTGCGAAGCCTTGAGCGCCGGGGCATCATTGACCCCATCGCCGGTCACCGCCACAAAGTGCCCCTTGTCTTGTAACGCCCTGACAATTTGCAGTTTCTGCATCGGATCAACGCGGGCAAATATTCGCACATTTGAAATGGCTTCATTGAACGCTTCCGGGTCATCGCCCAGGGCAGTCAGAAATTTTCCTTGCAGGACTTCCTGATGGGTTTCAACCATGCCTGCCTGCCGACCGATGGCAAATGCGGTTTCGGGGTGGTCACCCGTTACCGTTCGAACCTCGATCCCGGCGTTTTTGCAATGCATCAGGGCTTCTGGTACTTCGGCGCGCAATGGATCGATGATGCCGACCATGCCAAGGTAATCAAGCCCGCCGAGCTGTTCGATCAAAGGGTTCTCAGCCGTTTCCGGTGACACTTCACCCGATGCCACGGCCAGAACCCGGTAGCCTTCACTTGCAAGTTTTGAGGCCGCCTCAAGAATGCGAACACGCTCATCACCTGTGCTGACACACAATTTCAACACCCTTTCCGGTGCGCCCTTGATGCTGGCGATCAGCCCTTGGTCGGTTTGGTTGATGCACAGTGACAGCTTGCGACTTGAATCAAACGGAAACTGCGAGACTTCCGGCATTTGTGGAACCAGGATTTCGCGGTAATAGCCCAGCTTTGCCGCCAGAACCAAAAATGCAAGGTCGGTGGTATCGCCAAAGTGTTCATAACTAACCGTGCCCCCATCTTCAATTCGCTCGAAGCTGGCATCGTTGCTCAGGCCCCCGGCAAGCGCGAGTTCGTGAAGGGCTTTTTGCGAATTGTCATCCAGTGGTGTGCCCGTTGCGCTGGTGGCATCGCCATCGGCAACGTAACCTTCCCCGCCGATGAATACCCGTGTCCCATCGGCCAACATCACCACTTTCACCGTCAGCATGTTGCAGGTGATGGTTCCGGTTTTATCCGACGCGATCAAGGTGCAGGCCCCCAACCCTTCAACGGATTGCAATTCCGGTACGATCACATTGCGACGCGCCATACGCGCACTGCCAACCGAAAGCGCCACCGTAATCGCAACCGGCAATCCTTCGGGAATTGCCGAAACCGCCAACGCCACCGAAATCTGAAAAACTTCCAGCATGCCTACACCGCTAAGAACTTGCGAAAGCCCCAACATTGCAACCGTAGCCATCACCAACACACCGATAGACCAGGTAAACCGGTAAAGGCGCGCTTCAAGGGGTGTTCTTGGTTTTTTCGTGGCACGCAGGGCTTCGGCAATTTCTCCGATGGCCGTATCGGTAGCGATATGCACCACCACGCCGTCGGCACGCCCGATGTCGATTGTGCTGCCCGCATGCAGCATGTTGCGCCGGTCTGCCAGTGGCGTTGCATCCAGATAGGTTTCATCACTCACCTTGTTAATGGGAAGCGATTCCCCCGTCAGGAGCGATTCATCAACTTTTAAATCATCTTCATTCAATAACCGCACATCTGCAGGCACGTTGGAACCGGGAAGCAGATGCACAATATCACCAACGACAATTTCGTTGCTTGGAATATGCGTGCTCTTTCCTCCGCGCGTCACAAGCGTTTCAATTTGAATCATCGCGCTTAGTTTTTCAGCACTCGATTGCGCCCGCGATTCCTGAACGCTGCCGATAATTGCGTTGATTTGCAGCACCGCAAAAATGAACAGCATGTCGG
>DAOVVL010000292.1 GCA_030637205.1 Thalassospiraceae bacterium
AGGCTGATGGGGCGGCTAAAGATTTCAGGCGGCTGCCACAACAACAGATAATCGCCTTTCCAGCGTTGCGCCAATGCCGCAGGGCGCATGGTGACCTGGCGGGCGCCAAATTCGATGGTCAGGTCATCTTGCGCTTGCGATTTCTTGATCTGCGTAACGATGCCGTAAATTTGATCGCTATCGGGCAGGGTGAACGAGACCAGTGCCGGGCGGTTCATGGCCTTTAACCCACTGACATCGGTTTGGCCCTGTTGACAGGTCAGCCCGACATTCACAGCCTTGATGCACACGCCCACACCCGGTGTTGCGATATAATCTTGTTGCCAAAGTTTAAACAAATGGATGAATGCACGTTCCGGCGTGCCGTCGCGTGAAAGTTCATCCAGCATGGTCGGGGTTTCGGGCAGGGGCTCAGGATCAGGTTCAGGCTCAGGCTCAGGCTCAGGATCAGGTTCAGGTTCAGGCTCAGGTTCTGCTTTAACCTCGGGTACGGGTTCTGTTTCAGGTTTGGGTTTGCTAACGCTTGCAGGTGCATCAAGCCTGATCGCTGACAAGTCCATATCCGGCAGTGTGGCGGTTACGATCCTGACCGCTTTGCTGCGTAACTCCTGACCTAACGGATCGATTGCGACAACAATGGCCACGCCGGCAATCCCTAAGACCAGTGCGCCGGTCAACCAAACGTTGCGCCCCGATGGCGTAACGCCCCGACCCATGATTTCAGATGCGGCTTGGGCCGCAAGTTTGCGCCCGATCTTGCGTGTGCCCGATGAATAGGCCCCCAGCAGTGCGCGATCGCAAATGGTGTTGATCAACCGGGGAATGCCTTTGGATACCTTATGAATGGTGCGGATCGCACGATTGGTAAAAACGGTTTCGTTCAGGCCGGCAATGCGCAGGCGGTGTGCGATGTAGTTGCGCGTTTCGACCAAACCCAGTGCATCGAGATGGTACCTGGCCGTGATGCGCTGGGTGGTCTGGCGAAGATGCGGTTGGGCAAGGATGGCATTGAGTTCGGGCTGGCCAACCAGAATGATCTGCAACAGTTTCTTTTTAGACGTTTCAAGGTTGGTCAGCAGGCGAACCAGTTCCAGCCCCTGTTCGGGTAACGCTTGCGCTTCGTCGATCAGCAAGACCGGGTTGCGGCCAAGGCCGTGGGTTTCAAGCAGGTGCTTGTTCAGCAGATCGAAATACCCTTTCAGGGTGACGATGCCATCGCCGTATTCGATATGCATTTCATCGCAGATCGCGGCCATCAGTTCATGGTCGCTGAGGCGCGGGTTCAAAATCATGGCCATATCGGTATTTGGCGGAAGCTGTTCGGCCAAGGCGCGGCTGACGGTGGTTTTGCCGGTACCGACTTCACCGGTCAGCAGCACAAATCCACCCTGTTCACCAACCCCGAACAGCAGATGCGCCAGTGCCTCCTCATGGCGATGGCTCATAAACAGGTACTGTGGGTCTGGAATGATGGAAAACGGGTTTTCCGAGATCCCGAAATATTCCTGGTACAGCGATCTGGTCATCAAGGGTCCGGCGTTGTGGGTAAGTGACTAAAATCAGGCCTAATTTGGTTGCGTGGGCATGTTAGCAGGGCTTTTGCACAACGTCGATGCATCGCCTAAACGCTCGATGCCATGTCTTGCTTGGCCAGGCCCCAGCCTTAGCTGTCGGACAAATAGTAGTACCAGTAAAACCCTAGACGATGTGTGCGCCTCCTGATGTGACGGCGAACATAGCAAGCAGGGTGAAAAAACGGTGAAAATCCAGTGATTCCGGATTAACAAAAATGTGAATTGGGATTTGACTGTTTTTCGGTAAATTCCTAACTATTATAGACAACAGACCTATGATGGACACGCAGAGCAAAACCAGATGACAGAAGCCTCCGCCGAAATACTCAACGCCAGAATTCTGGTGGTTGATGACAACCAGACCAATGTCGTCTTGCTGAAAAAGCTGCTTCAGGGTTCCGGATACACGAACGTTGAAGGCATTTCAGATTCCCGCGAAGTAAAGGCTATGTACGAACGCCAGCCATATGATCTGGTGTTGCTGGACATCCGCATGCCCCATTACGACGGCTTTGAAATCATCGGGCAGTTAAAGTCCATTCCGTCTGAACTTACCCCCAACGTGATGATTCTCACCGCGCAGACCGATCAGGAAACCAAGCTGAAGGCGCTGGATCTGGGCGCCAAGGATTTCCTGCACAAACCCTTTGACCGTCTTGAGGTGCTGACGCGTATCCGCAATATGATCGAGGTGCATATCCTGCATCGCGAGTTGCGCGGCCAGAACGAAGAACTTGAAGCCAAAGTTCGCGAACGTACCTTTGAAATTGAGGAAACCCGCCTTGAAGTGGTTCGTTCACTGGGTCGTGCCGCAGAATACAAAGACAACGAAACCGGTATGCACGTCGTGCGCATGAGCAAGATCAGCAAACTGTTGGCAGATTTAATCGGGATGAGCAAAGCAGATAGCCAACTGCTGTTACATGCCAGCCCCATGCATGATGTTGGTAAAATCGGCATTCCCGATCACGTCTTGTTGAAACCCGGAAAGCTGGACGATGAAGAATGGGAAATTATGAAACGCCATGCCGGTATGGGTTCAGAAATTCTTGGTTCACATACTTCACCGTTAATGGAAATGGCGCGCCAGGTTGCCATCACCCACCATGAAAAGTGGGACGGCAGTGGCTACCCAAAAGGTCTGGCGGGTGAAAAAATCCCATTGGTTGGTCGCATCACCGCACTTGCAGATGTTTTTGATGCGTTGACGTCTGAACGACCCTATAAAAAAGCTTGGACCGTTGATGAGGCCATGACGTATATTTCAGAACAATCCGGCAAACACTTCGATCCTTCGCTGGTTGTAATCTTTGTTGAAAATATTGAAGCTATTTGCAAAATTCGCGAACAGTACCGCGATACATTTGAAACCGAAGCGGCCGAATAAAACGATTTCACCTCCCCAGGAAAACCATGACTGAAAATTCCGCACGGCTCTCGCTCGCATTTTCCTGCGTGGGTCACACATTTGCCCATTTATTTGCACCGATCTTTTTTGTCGTGGCACTGGCGCTTGAAGGCGATCTGGGGATGACCCACGGCGAAGTGGTCAGCCTGATCGTTGTGGGCAATATACTGTATGGCGTCGCCGCACCCTTTGCCGGATGGATATCTGACAAGTGGTC
>DAOVVL010000016.1 GCA_030637205.1 Thalassospiraceae bacterium
ATCGAGTGAAATAACAATACGTTTTTAATGAACTGTTTTTTTTAAATCACGCGCCGGCAGAACGCCCGCATCAGCAAACCGGAAGAAATGATCCGGCCAAAGGCAGCAGAAGCCCTGCCTTACCAAAGGAGAAAGAAAATGAGCTTGTACGGTGCGCTCTATTCAGGTGTTGCAGGTCTGACAGCCCAATCCAGTTCGATGGGTGCCATTTCAGATAACATCACCAACGTGTCAACGATTGGTTATAAAAATACCAGCGTCAACTTCCAGACCCTGGTCACCAAGCAGACCTCGTCTACATTCTATTCAGCAGGCGGCGTGCAGTCCCGGCCCCGCCAGGCGGTTGATGTGCAGGGCCTGTTACAGGCCTCAAGCTCGTCAACTGATATCGCCATTTCCGGCGGCGGTTTTTTCGTGGTTAACGAAGCCAGCACGCCGACAAGCAGCGATGCTTACTTTTACACCCGCGCCGGTTCGTTCAAGCAGAACAAGGAAGGCTATCTTGAAAATGCTGGCGGTTACTTCCTGCAAGGCTGGCCGACCGATGCAGCAGGCGAGGTCATTCCGGCCAACACCTCGCTCACCGCGACAAACCTCAACGTGATTTCCAATGATTACCTGGAAACCATCAACCTGAGCCGCGTTGCCGGTTCAGCAGCCGAAACCACCACCATTACCATCGGCGCCAACCTTCCCGAAGATGGTTCGGCAGGTGACCAGCATTCGACCGATGTGCAGTTCTTCGACACATTGGGTGCGGCCTACACCATGAGCTTCGGATACACCAAGGCTACCGCTCAAAACGAGTGGGCCGTGGACGTTGCCCCACCGGCGGGCACTTCGGTATTGACCGTCACCGATGATAACGGTGCGGTCTATGCCAGTCAGGGCCGCGTTGATTTCTCAGGCCGCCCGGCAGATGGCTCGACCATCACGATCGACGGCATCACTTATGAGTTTGATGATGACGGCACATCCGGCGGCACCGCCCTGCAACTTGATACGTTTGCCGTTACAGGTGCAGTTGCCAACGGTACAGAAACCTATACCCTGACCATCACCGATGATAGCGGCACTGCCACTTCCGTAACTGTAAGCCCTGCGGGAGCAGACACCCTGGCTGATGTCGGTACCGCGCTGGTAGCAGCCGTCGCCGGCAACGCCACCTTGAACGCGCTGTATACCCAGGTTGACAACCTCGACGGCACCTTCACGCTGGAAGCAAAAACAGCTGGTGTTCCGTTCTATGCATCCGTCGAACTTGCTGATGATGCCGGTGATGATAACGGCTTTACGCGCGCAAACACGACGGTCGTCAGCACGGTTCGGGTCGATGTCAGTTCCAACACCACGGTAGCTGGCGATGTGGCAACGCTGGTGGCAAAAGTGAATAGCCACGATTCAGACTTCGATACCACCAACAACCGTATCAAGGCGGATGCCGATTCAACGACCACCATCCTCTTCACCGAAGACGGTACCGGCCAGTTCACGGTCGACCCAAGTAGCCTGCTTTCAAGTACCGGCGCTGCGATCACCGACCAGTCCTCTACCTTTACCATTCAACAGATCGATACCCTTTATAGCGCCTATTCCCAGTTTACCCTGGGTGGGGTTCCAACCGATGCCGATACCTTGATCATTAACGGCATCACCTATGAGTTCGATACTAACGCGGCCTATACCAGTGGCAATGTACAGGTGGACATCTCTGCGGCAGACATATCGGTTGACGATGTGCTGGCGGCATTGGAAGCCGCGATCGAAACCAATGATGCCAACTACCCATCTGGCACGAATGTCCGCCTGAGAGCAGACGGCGGTACCAATGCCATCGATACCAACGAACGCGATACTCTGGTTTTGAACTCGCTTTCGTCGTCTTTCACTGTTGATGCTTCCAACATGTCGGTTTCGTTTGCCGATCCTTACGGTACCAACTACGCCGCTTCCGGCACCACCGCGACGGTCGTAACCACGGCGGGTATCCAGTTCAGCAGCCAGGGCCAACCTGCCGACATCAATGTGGTCAATCTGCAAATTGATGGCTTCACCAATGGTGCCGCCGGCATGGACGACGCCATCGCCAGCCGCTTGGCGGTGGATTTCGGTACCGTCGGCGAAACAGATGGTATGACCCAGTTCGGTTCCGAATACACACCAACCTTCATCCAGCAGAACGGCTCGCGCTTTGGCAGCTTTGCCGGGGTTTCGTTCGGCTCTGATGGCATCGTGACGGCGTTGTTTGACAACGGTGACACCCGGCCCGTCTACAAGGTTCCGATCGCAACCTTCATCAACCCCAACGGGTTGGAAGGGCGCACCGGCAACGTGTGGAACGCTTCTGAAGGATCTGGCGATTACACCCTTCGCACGGCTGGCAACGGCCCGGCGGGTGTGGTCACGCAAGGATCACTGGAAGCCTCCACGGTCGATATCGGTGCCGAGTTCACCAACATGATCGTTGTGCAGCGCGCCTATTCAGCCAGTACCAAGATTATTTCCACGGCTGACCAGATGCTCGAAGAATTGATGCGAACCAAGCGTTAATACGTTGACCGGATTGCCCGGTCTCTCCTGAAACGGCCCGTGATGCAGAACGTATCACGGGTCTTTTCTTTTGTTATTTTTGGGCCTTATCCACGCTTCTTAATTTTTCGTTACCAGATCGCTTCACAATCCACTGAAATCTTTCACCTTTTTAGGGTTTCCTTAACGTCCCGGGCCGTATCAATATAGATAGAACCTAGCGACAACCGTAGAAACGGACCCAAATCACATGACCCAGGACGCACCGAAGAATTCAGTCCGTCCCGACGTATGCAAAATGTCGGACGAGACCCCCCAGCCCGATCAATCAAATATACGCATCGAAGACCTGCCGCCGACCAATACCACCCGGTGGATCACCCGGCGCAAGGCCGAGGTCGTGGCCGGGGTACGTAGCGGCTTGATTTCCCTGGAAGAAGCCTGCCGACGCTATTCGCTGTCGGTTGAGGAATTCCTGTCCTGGCAGACCACGCTGGACCGCCACGGGCTTCCGGGTTTGCGCGTCACGCGGCTTCGCGATTTGCGTTCCGGGCGCAGCTGACCCTGATTTTCCTATAATTTCTGCCGTTTTTTGGTACCTGTAGTCGGTTCGCCTGCTGCACTTCGGTGGCGCTTGCAGATCGCGTACGCCTGCGCGTAAATTTTCCCGGCCCAAATGCATCTCTCATTGGCCCCTTTTGGCTCGTGCGTAAAAAGCACCGGTAGGCAATTTTTGCCGCCTTGTTAACGACTTATTCACCATCAACTCCCTAGCTTAGGGTCTGAGGACAAGGGGTGCGGGCCGCATTCAAGCCCGCAATACGTCCGCCTTCCACAAGGTGGGATGCGCCATTAAAACAAGTGCCCTGCGAAACATGCAGGAAAGCACATCGGGGATCGAGGAAGCTCGTGGACACACTGCTGCAATCGCTTAAGAATTTAGGGCCGACCCGCCTGGCCGTTATGGCTGCCGTGCTGTTCGGAATGGTCATCTTCTTCATCTACCTGACAACCCGGCTAACCGCACCGCAACTGGCGCTGCTGTACGGGGATCTGAGCGGTTCTGACCAGCAAAGCATCATCACCCAGCTGAGCACCCAAAACATCCCATACGAAATCAAAGGCGGCGGCACCGAAATTCATGTTCCCGAGGCGCAGATTGGACAGGTTCGCCTGAGCATGGCCAACCAGGGCCTGCCCAGCGGCGGCTCCATCGGATATGAACTCTTTGATCAACAAAGCGGCATCGGCACCACGAACTTTCAACAAAACGTCAATCTGGTGCGCGCGTTGGAAGGCGAATTGGCCAGAACCATCGCAACCATTGACACGGTCAAGTCCGCGCGGGTTCATCTGGTGATGCCCAAACGCGAATTGTTTCAACGCCAGAGCTCACAGCCCAGTTCTTCGATTTTCCTGCGCATGAACGGCGCCAACCGGCTTGATACGGGGCAGGTTGCGGGCATTCAACATTTGGTGGCGGCGGCTGTTCCGGGCCTGAACCCGCAAAACATTGCGATTATTGATGGCAAGGGCGAGTTGCTGGCGCGCGGCTTTGAAGGCGATCCATCATCGCCTGAAATGGTTGCCCAGAAAACCGATGAACGACGCCGCGCGTATGAACGCCGTCTTTCAACGACGATTGAAAAGCTTTTGGAAAAATCGATCGGCTACGGCAAGGTCCGCGCCGAAGTCACGGCAGAAATGGATTTCGACCGGATCAGCACCAACGAAGAAATATTTGACCCCGATGGTCAGGTGGTGCGCTCGACACAATCGGTTGAACTGACCAATTCATCCCAAGACAGCGAACCCCAGGCGGTAACCGTGGGCAATAACCTGCCCGACCCCACCGGCCTTGGTGGCGACGCTGCAACCCGCAACGCAGCGGAAAGCCGCACCGAAGAAACGGTCAATTTTGAAATTTCCAAGCGCGTGGTCAATCAGGTCCGCGACACCGGTATTGTAAACCGCTTGTCAGTGGCCGTGCTTGTTGATGGCGCGTTCGCATTTGACGAAAATAACGATGTTGTCTACCGTGCACGTACACCTGAAGAAATGGAAATGCTGACATCTCTGGTACGCGGCGCTATTGGTTACAATGGCGAACGCGGCGATGTGCTTGAGGTCATCAACATGCGGTTTGCCGACACAGAACCCGAACCCGAACAGCCTCTTGATTTGTTCTTTGGCTTTGAGAAACAGGATCTGTTGCGCATTGCTGAAATGCTGGTCCTGACCATCCTTGCGATCCTGGTGATCCTGCTGGTGGTCCGCCCGCTGATCAGCCGGGCCTTCGAAGCCCTTCCGGCTGCCGCCGGTGCGTTGGCCGAAGGTGGCCGCCTGATCGCCGATCAGGCCCAATTGGCCGCTGGTGCCCTGGCGGCACCGCCGGGCACGGGGCCTGAAGAAGAAGAAGACTCGTTCGATGAGCTGATTGATCTTGAAAGGGTTGAAGGCCGCGTGAAGGCCTCCAGCGTCAAGAAAGTCGGCGAAATCGTTGAAAAACATCCCGAAGAGGCACTTTCCATCGTTCGCACATGGCTCTATCAGGAAGCCTAAGGCATCAATAAGGTTGAGGCATTTTTATGGTTGAGGCAAAATCTAGCTAATGGCTCGCGTTAAAGACGATTTCAGGAATCTCTCTGGCCCGCAAAAAGCGGCGATCTTCATGCTGTCTTTGAGCGAGGAGCAGTCCGGCACGATGTTCGAAATGATGGATGACGAAGAGATCCGGGAACTTTCCCAGATCATGTCTTCGCTGGGTTCTATCAACTCGAAAGTGGTGGAACGCCTGTTCATTGAATTTGCCGACCAGATATCTTCTGCCGGTTCACTTGTGGGTTCGTACGAGTCAACCGAGCGCCTGCTGGCCAAGGCTTTGGGCTCCGATCGTGTTGACCAGATCATGGAAGAACTGCGCGGCCCTGCCGGTCGTACCATGTGGGACAAGCTTGGCAACGTGAACGAAGCGGTGCTGGCCAACTATCTTAAAAACGAATACCCGCAGACCGTGGCCGTGGTGCTTTCAAAAATTCGCCCCGAACACGCGGCAAGCGTTTTGTCCATTTTGCCTGAAAACTTCTCGATGGAAGTCATCATGCGCATGTTGAGCATGGAAGCTGTGCAAAAGGAAATTCTCGACCACGTTGAAAAAACGCTGCGTACCGAATTTATGACCAACCTTGCACGCACGGCGCGCCAGGACAGCCATGAAATGATGGCCAACATCTTCAATACGCTCGATCGCAATACAGAATCGCGCTTCATCGCGGCCCTTGAAGAACGCAACCGTGAATCGGCCGAGAAGATCAAACAACTTATGTTCACCTTCGACGATCTGCAGCGTGTCGACAGCACCGGTATTCAGATTCTGCTGCGCCAGATCGACAAGGCACAACTGGCTGTTGCGCTTAAAGGTGGGTCGGAAGAGGTCAAGGAACTGTTCTTTGCCAACATGTCCGAACGCGCTGCAAAGATCATGCGCGAAGACATGGACGCGATGGGCGCGGTGCGCCTCAAGGATGTGGACGATGCCCAATCAGGTATCGTGGTTATCGCCAAACAACTTTCCGATTCCGGCGAAATCGTGGTTGCCGGTTCGGGCGAAGAAGAACAGCTGGTCTATTAAAGGGGCCACAATCTTATGGAAACACAAATGGCAGGCGCGGAAATAAAAAAGTTTTTGTTCAACGACGAATTCGTCATGCTCGAAGACGGCACGCCTGAACCTGAGCAAAAAGAAGCTGAAGCTGCCGACGAAGGTGATGAACTACTGGCAGACGGGGCTGAAGCGGACGCCGAGAACGATAAAATTGAAGAACCCATCGAAGAAGCCGCGCCGACTTTCAGCGAAGAAGACCTCGACATTGCCCGACGCGAAGGCATCCAGTCCGGACGCGACGAAGCACTGAAAGACCTGGAAGGCTCGCTACAGAAAAAACTGGCCGATACCCTTGAAGCACTGCTTCAACAGTTCACCACCATCGAGACCGCATTTGCTGATGATAAGGAAGAACGCAACCTCAATGCGGTTGGCGTGGCGACCGTCATCGTTCGCAAGCTGTTTCCGTCGCTGAATATGGACAATGCCATCGACGAGATCGACCACATGATCCATCAGGCGATGGAACGCACCGCCGGTTCGATCAAGCTGAACTTTTTTGTCGCCGACGAACTGAAAGGCGAAGTCGAAACCAAATTAAAAGAACAAATTGCCGGTTCCGGGCGCATGATTGAATATCAGGTCATTGCCAAGCCCGACATGGCTGTGGGCGACTGCACCATCGAATGGGAAGGCGGCGGACTGGTGCGTGATCAGGCTATTATGTGGCAGGAAATTGACGAAATCATCGAACGCAATCTGGGCACACTTCCCTCACAACCTGCCGCCGATGCGGTTCAGACAAGCCCAGTGGCTGAGGACACAAGCGAAGCCCCGGATGTGGCAAGCGAAAGCGCCGGCGAAAGTGAAACACAGCAAGACCAAGACAGCAAAGACGGCGACCCGGAAATTCAAACCCCCTGATAGGAGGGCCCTTTCATTAGGGTGAAACCAATGGCTGACGATAACGATCTGGAACTCGAAGAACTGGAAGAAGATACCCCGCCCCCCGCGGCAACGCCCGAACCTGCAGCAGGTGAAGGCGATGGGCCCATGGCCTTTGGCGAAGAAGATGATGATTCTGATCAGCCCCGCAGTGCGCGTGACCTGGAGGCGGTTTACGATATTCCCGTTACGGTATCGGCGGTGCTGGGCAAGGCGACCATGCAGGTCAGCCAATTGCTCAAACTTGGCCGCGGCGCGGTTGTCGAACTGGACCGCAAAGTGGGTGAGGCAATCGATATTTATGTAAATAACCGCCTTGTGGCACGCGGTGAAGTCGTGGTGGTCGATGATCGCTTAGGGATAACCATGACGGAAATCATCAAGACGGACCGCACTTAGCGTGTTGGGCGCAAGGAAGGATTTTTTTTAGATGGCTGATTCGGGCAACATACAGGTAACCCAGTCAAAGACTTCGCTGGACCTGGCCACAATCATCGGTTTGATAGCCGGTTTTGGGCTTATAATTTCCGCCATCATTGTTGGCGGTACACCTGAAAGTTTTATCAATATCCCATCGGTGCTGATCGTCATTGGCGGCACCTTTGCGGTGACCACCATCTGTTTTTCCCTATCTGAAATGATGCGCGCCGCAAAAATTGTCATGAAAACGATGTCCTATACATCGCGCGATCCATCCGAAGCCGCCATCCAGGTTCTGAAAATCGCTGAACTGGCGCGGCGCCAAGGTGTGCTTTCGCTGCAAGGCATCACGCCCCAGTTAAAGTCTGAGCCTTTGCTGTTTAAAGGGATTTCCATGGTCGTCGATGGCACGCCCGGTGAAGAAGTTGAAGGCATCTTACAAAAAGACATGTTTTCAACCCTGCAACGCCATCACAACAGTGCCGGAATTTTACGCAAGGCGGCCGAATACGCACCCGCCATGGGCCTCATCGGTACGCTTATTGGTTTGGTGCAGATGCTGGGCAATCTGGATGACCCGTCCACCATCGGGCCTTCGATGGCCGTTGCGTTGCTCACCACTTTTTACGGCGCGGTGCTTGCCAACATGGTTTTTTCGCCGATGGCCGCCAAGCTTGAACGCAATTCGAACGAAGAATCGATGGTCAACAACATTTACGTGATGGGTGCCGCTTCGATCGGCAGGCAGGAAAACCCCCGCCGCCTTGAAATGATGCTCAACAGCGTTCTGCCCCCCGCCAAGCGGGTTCAATACTTCGATTAAGGATTAAGTTTTTATGCGTCTTCTGATTATCGGAACCCTGGACGGTCAGGTTGGTGCGGCCAGCCAAATTGCACTTGCCCAAGGGGCCAAGGTGCAACATGTGGATGATGTTGCCAGTGGCCTGAACCATTTGCGCGCAGGTCGCGGAGCCGACTTGATCCTGGCCGATGTCATGCTTGATGTGGGCGCGCTGATCAAGAGCCTCGAAAGTGAACACATCGCCGTTCCGGTGGTTGCTTGTGGGGTTGGCAACGACACGCAAGCAGCGGTTCGCGCCATCAAGGCCGGCGCCAAGGAATACATCCCCCTGCCACCCGATGCCGAATTGATCGGGGCCGTGCTGACGGCCGTGGCTGAAGAAAGCACCGCATTTATCTTCCAGGACGAAAAGATGGGCGAAATTCTCAAGCTCGCCGACCAGATCGCACCTTCCAATGCCTCAATCCTGATTACCGGGCCCAGCGGAACCGGCAAGGAATTGATGGCGCGTTATGTTCATTTAAAAAGTAAGCGCAAAAACGGGCCTTTTGTTGCAATCAACTGCGCGGCGATCCCTGAAAATCTCATGGAATCCGAATTGTTCGGTCACGAAAAAGGTTCCTTCACCGGGGCCGTGGCGCGGCGCATTGGTAAGTTTGAGGAATCTGCCGGGGGCACGCTGTTGTTGGATGAAATCAGCGAAATGGATATCCGCCTGCAAGCCAAGCTGTTGCGCGCCATTCAGGAACGCGAAATCGATCGCGTGGGCGGCAAAAAGCCGGTCAAGGTTGATGTGCGAATTTTGGCGACATCCAACCGCAACATGGAAACCGAAGTTGCCAATGGCAATTTTCGCGAAGACCTGTTTTTTCGCCTGAACGTGATCAACATCGAAATTCCGCCGCTGCGCGAACGCCCTGACGATATCATCGCGCTGGCGCGCCACTTTGCCGCCAAGTACGCCGAAATAAACGGCGTTGCCGCACGGCCCATCGCCGAAGAAACGCAGGAAAAAATGCTTCAATACGCGTGGCCCGGAAACGTGCGCGAATTGGAAAATGCGCTACACCGCGCCGTGTTGCTGGCCACCGGCGATGAAATCGACGTGGAAGCTATTTTGCTCGGTGATTCCCAGCTTGGCGCAAAACCCGATAATGGCGACGCTAGCCAACGCGCCGGTGGGCAAGGTTCCGCCGCCGACATGGTGGGCCGTTCCGTGGCTGAGGTCGAACGCGATCTGATCATCAACACCCTGAACCACTGTCTTGGCAACCGGACCCATGCCGCCAGCATTCTGGGCATTTCCATCCGCACGCTGAGAAACAAACTTAAACAGTATTCGCAAGACGGCTTTTCGGTTCCCAGCCCCGGCGGCGACAGTGAACATTCCACGGCCTGAACCCGGGTCACCTAAATCACCATCAGGACTGACAAAAATATATGGCGGAAGAAAGCACAGGAACGGCCCTAGCCACAGCTGAAGAACCAGCGCACTGGGCACAGACCATCCTGGTCGCGGTTTTAAAGCGCGGCGACATCATGATGGCGCTGGGCGTGGTTGCGATTTTGGTGGTGCTGATCCTGCCGATGCCCAGCTGGTTGCTCGATATCAGCCTGGCCTTTTCCATCACATTTTCCGTGTTGATCCTGATGACCGCGCTGTTTGTTGAAAAACCGCTGGAATTCAACACATTCCCGACCGTGCTGTTGCTGGCGACGATGATCAGGCTGGCGCTGAACTTAGCATCCACCCGCTTGATCCTGGCCGACGGCCATACCGGAACCGGGGCTGCGGGGCGTGTTATCGAAGCCTTTGGCGGCTTCGTGATGGGCGGCAGCTTTGTTATCGGCATTATCGTGTTTGCCATTCTGGTGATTGTGAACTTTATCGTCATCACCAAGGGTTCGGGGCGTATCGCCGAGGTTTCGGCACGCTTTACGCTGGACGCCATGCCCGGCAAACAGATGGCCATTGATGCCGATCTTTCCACCGGCCTGATCGATGAAGAAGCCGCCCGCACCCGGCGCAAGGATCTGGAAGACGAAAGCAATTTCTTCGGTTCCATGGATGGTGCGGCGAAGTTCGTTCGTGGCGATGCCATTGCCGGTTTGATGATCACGTTTATCAACGTCGTTGCCGGCATGATTATCGGTGTCGCCCAGCATGACATGTCGTTTGGCGAAGCCGCCGATACATTCACCCGCCTGACCGTTGGTGATGGTCTGGTGACCCAGATCCCGGCGCTGGTGGTGTCCACGTCCGCCGGTATGATGGTGACCAAGGCCGGCGTTAGCGGGGCCACCGACAAGGCGCTGTTCAAGCAACTGGGCGGCCAGCCCCGCGCCATGGGGGTCAGTTCGTTTTTGCTGATATCGCTGGCGTTGTTGCCGGGCATTCCTGCGTTGCCGTTTTTAGTGCTGGGCGGGATCACCGGCGGCATCGCCATCGCTGTGAACCGCCAGCAGACAAAAGAATCCGCGCTGGAGGAAGAAGAAAAGAAAAAGGCCGAATTCGAAGAAGAAGCAGCGGTGCCCGAAGAACCCATATCCACGGCGCTGAAGATCGACATGCTGCGCCTGGAATTGGGTTACGGGCTGTTGTCGTTGATCAACAACCCACAAGACGGAAAGCGCCTGACCGACCAGATCAAGGCGCTGCGCCGCCAGATCGCGTCCGACATGGGCTTTGTGATGCCTTCGGTGCGCATTCAGGACAACATGCAGCTGGAAGCCAACACCTACATCATTCGCTGCAAGGAAATCGAAGCCGGAACCGGCGATCTGCGCCCCAGCATGATGTTGGTGATGGACCCCAGAGGCGAAGAAATCACCCTGCCCGGCGAAGCCACCAAGGAACCGACGTTTGGCCTGCCGGCCATGTGGATCGACAAACAAAACCGCGAAGAAGCACTATTTCGGGGCTACACCGTGGTTGATCCGGCAACCGTGATCACCACCCATATTACGGAAACCATCAAAGACAACATGCCCGAACTGCTGTCTTACGCCGAAACCCAGAAGCTGCTCGACGAACTATCCGAAGAACACGCCAAGCTGGTCGAAGACCTGGTGCCGAGCCAGATTTCGTTGGGTGGCGTACAGCGCGTGTTGCAGAACCTGCTGGCCGAACGCATTTCGATCCGCGATCTGCCGACCATTTTGGAAGGCGTTTCCGAAGCCTGTGGCATGACCCGCAACGTCACCTTGATCACCGAACACGTTCGCGCCCGCCTTGCCCGCCAAGTCAGCGATATGAACGCCAACGATCAGGGTTTGATTATTTTGATGTCGCTTTCGCCGGAATGGGAACAAGCCTTTGCCGAAAGCCTGGTAGGCACCGGTGATGATCGCCAGCTATCGCTGCCGCCTTCACGGCTGCAAGAGTTCATTACCCAATTGCGCAACGGCTATGAACGCCAGGCCATGATGGGCGAAAGCCCGGTCCTGTTGACCAGCCCCGGCGTGCGCCCGTATGTGAGATCAATTATTGAACGTTTCCGCCCCACCACGGTGGTTATGAGCCAGAACGAAATTCATCCCAAAGCCCGCATCAAGACGGTTGGGCAAGTCTAATAAATCCAGCATTATGCGATCACGCTTAACCTCAAGGGAGGCGCACAGCCCCGATGCCGTCCAAAGCACCCAGTTCACCCGCCCAGCGAACCAAGGGCCAGAACATCATCGCCATTGCTTCGGGCAAGGGCGGCGTTGGCAAAACGTGGCTGGCGATCACGCTGGCGCACGCCATCGCCAATCACGAACGCAAAGTGTTGCTGCTGGATGGCGATCTGGGCTTGGCTAATCTTGATATTCAGCTGGGCCTGATGCCCAAACAGGATCTAGGCAGCGTCATCGCCGGGCGGCTCACGCTCAATCAGGCGGTGCTGCCGTTCCCGCCGGGCGGATTTGACATCATTGCCGGCAGGTCCGGTTCGGGTGGCCTGGCCAACGTGCCGCCATCGCGCCTGCAAATGCTCAGCGAAGACTTAACATTGCTGGCGCAGGCCTATGACCGCATCATTATTGATTTAGGCGCAGGGGTTGAGCGCACGGTGCGCCAGCTGACTGCAAACGTTGGCATTGTCATTGTGGTGGCAACCGATGAACCGACCTCGCTGACCGATGCCTATGCGTTTATCAAGGTCACGCATATGGAACGGCCTAATTTAGATATTCGCATTGTAATCAATGCATCCAATTCAACGCGCGAAGGCGAACGCACCTACAATACGTTGCTTAAAGCGTGCGAAGGTTTCCTGAAAATCGCACCGCCGCTGCTGGGTGTTATTCGACGCGATCCCAAGGTGCGCGAAACCATTCGCAGCCAAACCCCGTTGATTACCCGTTACCCCAACACCGAAGCCGCACAGGATGTGGAAAGCATCGCCAAAAGCCTGATCAAGTAGGCCAACGTCCATGACCAGCGTTACACCACCGCCACCGCCAACGCCCAGCGCAGCCCCCGCATCGCCGGCAACGGCCAACGCGATCAACCCGCCGCCACAACTGGCCGCATTGGGGCGCGGGGCATCGGTGGAAGCCATCGTCGTTGCGCAAGTTTCCAAAAACGTGGTCCAGATACAGACCGTGCTGGGCACCTTTGCCGTCCAGACCACCCAGCCGATGGTCGCGGGCACGGTGCTGACGCTGGCCATTCAACAACTGGTACCTCAGGTGCAAATGCAAATTGCGGCGCTGAACGGAAAGCCATTACCCGGCGCCGTGACCTTGCCCGGCGCCTTGTTAGGGGCTGATGGCAGCGCCCCCGCATCAAGCCAGAGCCAAAGCAGCCTTCAGGCCAGCGCCAAGCTGGGGGCAACCCTGTTGAGACCTGCCGCCACAACATCGACGCCGCCGACAGCCACCCCGCCAGCTTCTGCCGCCACACCGGGCGCCACACCCCCTGTGACAAGTGCGCCGGCCACACCCGGTGGTGGTGTTACCAGCCCACAAGGTGCCAGCCCGGCAAATCCACAGGCCGCCACACCGGCCACACCACAAGCCCCAACACAGGCAGGCGCACAAGGCGCGTCACAGGCCGCCGCAAGTGCCACAACACAGGCTCCGACACAGGCCAGCAGCGCACAGGCACGTACCGCTGGCGGCGCCACGGGGCAAACCCCAACAGCGGGCGGGGCCGCCGCCGCCACATCTGGCAGTGGCACAGCACCGCCAAGTTCCTCAACCGTATCTACGTCCACCCCTTCAACAACGGTTTTGCCGGCAGGATCGCGTTTATCGCTTCAGGTGGTGCGCGTTGATGCGCCCAGCG
>DAOVVL010000196.1 GCA_030637205.1 Thalassospiraceae bacterium
GGCTTCAGCATCCATGCCCAATTCGCGCGCGACATGTAAGTAAATTACGCACAGCGTGCCGCCGTTGCCGCGCCTGCTGTCAATGGTGTGGATCAGGTTGGCACTCTGGTCGGTTTCAAACACGTTATAGGTTCCGGCGTAACCATAACGTTTGGCCAGAACTTGTTGCATGCCTTCGGCAACCAGGTTGGGATCGCTAAGCTCGCCCGCGGCGTAGTCACGAACATCGGTGACCAGCCTTTCCAGATGGCGGCGATAACTGTTCAGGCGAACCCCGCCAAACAATTCATGCGCCGCAAGTATCAACGCCGCTTCGGCGACGTTCACATCCGCATCATCGGTTTGACCGATAGTGCGAAGTTCTTTTGCAAGGGCGCGTTCGCGATCCGCCATGGTTTAATTCTCCGGCGCTGGCGTTTGTTGGGGTTGAGGTTGGGCTGTAAAAGTCTTGATGCGCACATGGCTGATGATGCGCTGAACATATGAAATTGAACGTGCGTGGTTTTTGACCCGTTCCAGTTCTTCAGCACTTTGGGCAATGCCGATCAGGTAGACCGTACCGCCGACGGTTTCAGCGGCGTAGTTAATCGCCAGTATGTCGTTGTCAAACGTGAGGCGTGAATGTAGCTGTGCTGTGATAAAGCCGTCGCGCGCCGTATCTAATATATTACCGTCATCGGTAACCAGTATTTCGTTGATAACTTCCACGACGCCGTCTGCCCCCCAGCTCAGGCGCACGGCGTTGGCACGTATGTCTTCGTTATCGACCTGTCCGGTCAGCATGACACGGCCTTCATAAACCTCGATGCCGATATCGGTCAGCAGCATGTGATCAAATTGCAGGAACTTGTCCTTGACCGAAGTAGCAATGCGCAGATCGCGCGCCACGCCATCAATGCCGCGTTCCTGATATGCGGCGACACCGGTGGCGGCGCCGGCGCCGATTACCACACCCACCGGGGTGCAGGCACCGATGCCCAGACTCAGGCCCAAAGTCAGAACCGCTGATAACATTTTCACACGCATGGTCATGTCTTTACTCTAGTCCTTGCTTTAATTGAGGGGCTGCGAATCGCTTAAACGTCTGCCCCAACTTTACTGAGACATTTGCCAACAGTCCAATCGCGGTTTGTCACCATTCGCCTCTATATGTCATGAGCCGCTACCAACCGGGTCGCCATGCGTCTACGGTCAGTTTTCCGTCAAACGCCCCGGTGGTGGTGTAAACATCGAACCGCACATCCAGTCCCGAAAGATCGGGTCGCAGGCCTAAAAAGACCTCGGCCGCGCGTTCAATGCGCTGGCGTTGGCGGGGTGTGATGGCTTCAAGGGCTGCTTGGTGGGTGGGGCGCAATTTGACCTCAACGAAGCTTAATATCTGTCCGCGCATGGCGATGATATCGATCTCGCCCACGGATACCTTGAAGTTGGCCTCGATGATCCGGTAGCCCATGGTGCGCAGTCGCCATCTGGCGGCGGCCTCGGCCCAACGGCCTTTACGCTCGGCAGTTTTTTTATTTGCAATCGCGCGCTCGGCTTTGGCCGTTTCGGCTGGTTTGTGTTTACTCAATGGTTTGCTCCCGCTACCCTTGGCCCGGTTCAAGTTAGCAGGCAAATCAACAGGGTTTGAAGAATTTATGATCCGGTTTCACTATTCATTCCGTTTAGCGGCAACTTTGGTGTTAGGCGGGGTGCTGGGCTTGACTTTAAGTGCGTGTGCCGAAGGTAACGTGTTAAAAGGCTTGCCGGGAATGGGCGCCGAGACCAAGACCGAGGCTGCGCCCGTACCGAAAGCCGCACCTAAAACCGTAACCGCATCCAGAACCCCTGCTGTCCGCACGCCAAGCACCAGCGTTCGCACCACCCAACGACCGCCCCAGCTGCCGTCGCTTGAAGAGCTGCTTGGGCGTATGCCCAAACCCGGTGAAACTTTCAAACAACCCCCGCCGCTGCCGCCCAGCGGGGCAGTTCGGGTTGGGCTGTTACTGCCGCTGACGGGCATCAACTCGCGCATTGGCAATGCCATGTTAAATGCGGCGTCCCTGGCGCTGTTTGATTTTGCCGACAGTGATTTTGAAATTCTGGTGCGCGATACCCGTGGCACCCCCGAAGGTTCCGACGAAGCGGCGCGGCTTGCCATCGGCGATGGCGCCGAAGTTTTGATCGGGCCGCTGTTGTCCAATTCGGTCAGCGCCGTTGCATTATCCGCACGTGCTGCCGGTGTGCCGGTCATCGCCTTTTCATCTGATCGCCGGGTTGCCGGTGACGGTGTTTTCACCATGGGCTTTTTCCCCGAAGACGAGGTCAGGCGCGTGGTCGAATACGCGGTGCAAAAAGGCATCAACCGTTTTGCCCTGCTGGCTCCGGATGATCCTTACGGCAACGCAGTGTCCAGTGCGCTGGATGCAGCCACCTACCGGCTGGGCGCCAGTGTGACGGCGCGGGAATTTTATGATCCGCTGTCGCGCGATTTTTCAAAGAACGTACGTAACCTCGCGGACTATGATCGTCGCCGTGCCGCCCTGGTGGACCAGCGTGAATACCTGAAACAATCAGGCGATGAATTTTCAAAGCGCGCGCTGGCTCGCCTGAAAAATCTGCAAACCCTTGGTGATCCGCCGTTCGATGCGTTGTTGGTGGCGGACGGCGGCAAGCGCCTGATCTCGGTTGCGGCTTTGCTGCCGTTTTATGATGTGGATCCGGGCAGGGTCAAAATCCTTGGCACCGGGCAGTGGGAAGTGGCCGGTATCGGCGCAGAGCCCGCCTTGATGGGCGGCTGGTTTGCAGCCCCCGATCCCAAATCGCGCGAAGCGTTCATTGAAAAATACCGCAAGACGTATAGCACCCGCCCCCATCGCCTGACCACGCTGGCATACGATGCCATGGCGCTGGCGGTGGTCTTGGCGCGACAGCCTGAAAACCGTTACGCAATTGAGCGCATTGCGCAAAGCGGTGGCTTCACCGGACGCGACGGGGTGTTTCGCTTTTTAGCCGACGGTCAGGTCGAACGCGGCCTGGCGGTATTGGAGGTCGGCCAGAAGCAGGCCCGCGTGATCGACCCTGCGCCGCGCAGTTTCCGCTAAGCCGTTATTTGCGCGTTAGCCCAGCAGTTTTTCAACAATGGTATTGAGCTTCAAGCGTCCGCCCGCGGTGGTGCGAAGGCCTGCGTCGTCAAGCTCGATCAAATCCAGCGCAAGCAAATCGCCGATCGCGTTTTCGCTCAGCAGGGTTTCCAACGTCTCACCGAAGTCTGCCTGCATGCCTGCTCGCGAAATTCCGGCGCGGGTTCTAAGCGCGCTTAACACTCGTTCCGTCACTTGTTCGCTGCTTGATAGTTCAATGACCTTGGCCGTGGCGTGGCCGTTTTGCTCGACCCGTTCCAGCCACTTGGCCGGGTTTGCGATCTGGTGGCGTGCGGTGCGCGCGGGGCCGATGCGCGCCGGGGCGGTTCCCAACCGGGCGTGCGCGCCGGGGCCGATGCCGATATATTGCCCGCCGGTCCAGTAAGTCAGGTTGTGCAGGCTTTCATGGCCGACACGCGCATGGTTTGAAATTTCATAAGCGTTCATGCCGGCGGCTTCGGTTATTTCCTGGGTCAGCTCAAACAGGTCGGCGGCGCTGTCTTCATCGGCGGCACTTACGCCGTTTCGAAAAAAGTCCGTGCCCGGCTCAATGCCCAACTGATACAGCGACAGATGATCGGACCCCAGCGCCAGTGCTTCTTGTAATTCAGCGGTCCAGGCTTTCGCGGTTTGGTCGGGCCGGGCATAGATCAGGTCGAAGTTCCAGCGCGAAAAGATTCCGGCGGCGATCTCAAGCGCCTTGAGTGCCTCTTGGTGGCTGTGTTCACGGCCGAGAAATTTAAGCGCCGAATCGTCAAGTGCCTGCACGCCCACCGAAACCCGGTTGATGCCGGCGCCGTGAAAGGCCTGAAACGAGCTCGCTTCAACGGAAGTCGGGTTGGCTTCCAGCGTGATCTCAATATCCGGCGCCATGGCCCATAAATCAGCCGCGGTGCTGATGATGGTCTCCACCGTTCGAGGGTCCATCAGCGATGGCGTACCACCGCCAAAAAAGATGCTGGAAAGGGGCTTCTTGCCGTTTTCGCCATTTGTTTCATGTGCGAAATGCTCCAGTTCGCGCACATAGGCCGCCGCCCAGCGTTTATGGTCAATATCCGCGAGGTCTGCTGCGTGCGAATTGAAGTCGCAATAGGGGCATTTCGAGCGACACCACGGCCAGTGGACGTAAAGTGCGATGGGTTCCGGGTGGGTCACAGGTGGCTCCTATGTGTCTTGTATGTATCTTGGGGTGCCGGGGCGGGCGGCTCTTGGGCTTGCGCAACAATCGGGTATCGAAACAGTTGCCTGACGTTTAAGTTAAACCGCAAAATTTAAAAATCAAAGGTACCCGTGGGTTTCCGGACTTGTATCAATTTAAGCGCAAGATGATAATCTAAATATTGTGGGTGAGTGGACTATAAGATTAACTAGATGATCTTAATTCAAAAATAAAAATCGCTTTATATCAATGCCTTAAAAAGCAGGCCGCTAATCTTCGCTTTGAAAGCATGCCGCGACCAGTTTCTCA
>DAOVVL010000081.1 GCA_030637205.1 Thalassospiraceae bacterium
ATTATCCTCAAATGGCTCGAGGAAACCCATGGCTGTGAAGTGGTGACGTTCACCGCCGATCTGGGCCAGGGCGAGGAACTGGAACCCGCGCGGGCCAAGGCCGAAATGGTGGGCATCAAGGAGATCTTCATTGAAGACCTTCGTGAAGAGTTCGTGCGCGACTATGTGTTTCCGATGTTTCGCGCCAATGCGCTGTACGAAGGCACGTACATGCTGGGCACATCCATCGCGCGCCCGCTGATCGCCAAACGCCAGATCGAGATCGCCGCCGAAGTCGGCGCGGTGGCCGTCAGCCACGGCGCCACCGGCAAGGGCAATGATCAGGTGCGCTTTGAGCTTGGCTATTATGCGTGCAACCCCGATATCCAGATCATCGCGCCGTGGCGTGAATGGGATCTGACGAGCCGCACGTCGCTGATCGAATATGCTGAAAAGCATCAAATCCCCGTGCCCAAGGACAAGCACGGCGAAGCGCCGTTTTCGCAAGACGCCAACCTGTTGCACATTTCCAGCGAAGGCAAGGCACTGGAAGACCCGTGGGCGGAAGCCGATCTGGATTTGATTCTGACCCGCATGGTCACGCCTGAAAACGCGCCCGATAAGGCGGAAGAAATCACCATGGATTTCGTCGCCGGTGATCCGGTTGCGGTGAACGGCGAAAAACTTTCGCCTGCTCAACTGCTCACAAAGCTTAACGAGCTGGGCGGGCGCAACGGTATCGGCTGCATCGACATTGTGGAAAACCGCTTTGTCGGCATGAAGTCGCGCGGCGTTTACGAAACGCCCGGCGGCACCGTGCTGTTGGCCATGCGGCGCGCCATCGAAAGTTTGACGCTGGACCGTGGTGCGGCTCACACCAAAGACGAGATGATGCCGCGCTATGCGGAACTGGTTTACAACGGGTTCTGGTTCGCACCGGAACGCAAGATGATGCAGGCCGCCATTGACCTGGCCAGCGCACCCGTCACCGGGACCGTGCGGGCCAAGCTTTATAAAGGCAACGTCATCGTGACCGGACGCAAATCGCCCAACAGTCTATATGACGAAGCCACCGTGACCTTTGAAGAAGGCGGCGATTATGACCAGAAAGACGCCGAAGGCTTTATCAAGCTAAACGCCCTGCGCCTTCGCATGAACACCAAGGTTCACGGCAACGATTGATCGTCGCGAATTTTACAAGATCAAACCGGAAGTCCCTTTATTGAGGCTTCCGGTTTTTTTGTCGGTTTTTGTTGAGAACCTTTACATATTTTTCAACACATACACGAGGATGTTAAAAACCCCGATGGCGGCAACCACTATCGTTATCGTAATAAAGGCAAACAGTTTTATCTTTTGAAACTTGGTCACGTACATACCCCTAGGCTAATTTGATGCGAAGAAGATAGCCTTAAAAGCGTCTTCAATGAAGCGGGCAATCGGTAATTCATGAATTTACGTCTGTGTTCCCATCAATAGTGGAAACCCGTGCATTTCGATCTCGTTTTAGACGAAATATCTGAATGATTCTAAGTCGGGATACCCGCACCCTTTGACTACGGGGCGGGCGTGCCGGCTGCCCGGTCGGCCAGCGTCTTGCCGATGGCCCAGCACCATACCGCTACCGGCATGAAACCGACTTCATGTTCGCCCATAAACCGCTTGCCCGGGATAGACCGGGTCAAAACCTTGCATGGCGTTTGCGGGTCGGTCTGGTCCATGAACAGCGCCATGTCGCCCAGCACTTTTTGCGGCAACGCGACCGCGCGGTCCGACCAGTCCAGCTCGATACACTTGACCGGCTGGCCGCTTTTTTCCGACCCCGGTGCCGGCATTTCCACCAGCGATACGCGATGCAATGCCTTGCCGACTTTCCATTCGGCAAAATGCATACGGCCCAGACTTTTGGTGTGAACGAACTGTGAAATCACCGCCGTTTCGGCCACCAAGGCGGTCGCTCCGCTGGTCAGTGTCAACGGCCCAAACAAGGCTTGGCGGTGCGATGGATTGATCAGGTATATCTTGAAACGGGTTTGGCGGTGAAAGCGTTGGGCATTGCCATCGACCCGCCAGATGCGCCGGATCAGATAAGATGCCTCCAGATAATCGAGATATTTGCGCAGCGTGTTTTTGGCAATGGAAAAGCGCCCGGCCAGATCTTCCATGGAAAAGACTTCCCCGGTGAGTTGCGCCAGATGGGCGTACAGGCGCGATAGCTCACCCATGTCGCCGATGCCGTAAATTCCGGCCCAGCCCTGAAGCACCTGAACTGACGCCAGTTGGCCAAGATCGGTTCTGGCCAGCCCCGGCCCCAGCACCGTTTCAACAAACCCGCCCCAATTCAGGTAATCCATAAAGGCCGCGTTCAGGCCTTCGGTATCAACCAACTTGCCGTAAGGGTCAAACAGACGCCCACGCAGATTCTGAAACGTCACAAATTCGCCAAAGGTAATGGGCGGCAGGATGAAGCCGTCGAAGATCCCGCCCGATGCCCGCTCCACATCGCGGTGCGGTCCGCTTTTGGGCTTGCGCGCAAAAAGTGGCGCCACGTTGGACGCCGCAACAATTCGCCACTGGGGCCGGTCGCGCGCCAGCTTGGCGATCTGCAGTTCCCATTTATCGAGGCTCTGGACGCCGTCGAGCAAAAGGAAATATCCGCCTTCGCCGCCGGTGCCGCTGGCCTCAACCAGGCGGTCTGCCAGTTGTGCCAAATCGCGGGTCGGGTAAGCCGGGCGGTCCAGCGCCAGATGCAGGATGCGGGTCGGCACCACACCCCGGCCGAGCAGCAACTGAACCAATTGCGCAAGCAAAACGGTCTTGCCGGAACCCGCCGGGCCGGCCACCAACACCGGGCGTTTAGCCCCCGCCTGCATCGCGCCCATCAATTCTTCGACAAACGGGCGCGCGGTTAGCCGGCGCAGGCGATCATCAATGGCGCGATTCCGCCACCACGGGTTATCCTGGGCGATGCGTAATTGGTAATCAAAATCAGACACTTAAAGCACACTTTCGGGAGAGCAAATTTAAGATCATAGTGTTGATCCAAAATATAGCAGAACGCAGCATTAAGATCAATGAAGATAGCTTAATTCAACAGCCCGCCAGGACCCATGGCCGCGACCCGGATGCGCCAGTTATTTATCTGAAATCAAACACTTTTTCGGAGCTTTACCGGGCATGGGCTTGCCCCCGATGGACAAAAGCGCACATACTGGGGCCCATCAACCCCATTGCTGCAAAAAATCAGGAGATCGTTTCGTGGTTCGCGTTTTATTCGTTTGCTTAGGCAACATTTGTCGTTCGCCCACTGCCGAGGGGGCCTTTCGCGCCCTGGTCGAAGCGCAAGGCCTGGGCAATTCCATCGAGATCGATTCCGCCGGAACCGCCGCCTATCATGTGGGCGAGCCACCCGACAGCCGGGCGCAGGGCGAAGCACGGCGACGCGGCATTGATATCAGCGGGCTTCGTGCGCGCCGCGCCCACGCACGCGATTTTGAAACCTTTGATTACGTACTGGCAATGGATGGCGAAAACCATCGCAATCTGGCCGCGATCTGCCCAACGGGGCGTGAAGACCGTTTAAGCCTGTTTCTCGAATTCGCGCCCAGCCTGAACCGCACCGAAGTGCCCGACCCCTATTACGAGGGCAGCTTTGGCACCGTATACGAAATGATCGAAACCGCGGCCCATGGCCTGCTCGATGATATCCGCGCCCGCCATCTGGCCTGATGTGGCCTGATGTCTGGCAATCCGTGGTAAACTGATGGCTTCACAAAAGGGATTAAGTGCGCACTGAAATGGCACGACTTTTTATTCATACACTCGCAGGCGCGTTATTGGTGGGGCTGGCCGCCACGGCGTCCATGGCTGCGGCCCAGTCGCGAACCAATTGCGGGCCGTACTTTCAGCGCGTGATCGACGATGCCGGCGAGGTTCAGTGCCGCGCCTATTCCGCCGCTGCGCGCGCCCAGATCATGCGTTCGCGCGCGTTGAGAAATAAACAGCTCATCCAGACCCGCGCTTTACAGCTCAACCAACGCAGCCGGACGGTGGTCAAGGGCCAAGGCACCGTTCAGTTGGAAACCGTGCAGACCGATCTGGACCGGGCCATCGAGATGCACCAAAAACAGGCGGAAGAAAAACTGAAAGAAGATATGGCCCGCCGGGAATGGCTGTTCAACTGATGCCCTTTCTTTCAAGATAACCGCCACATGAACAACACCCGCGTTCAACAACAAATCGAGACCATCACCGGACGCCCCGTTGATCGCCTGTCGGCGCTTTCGGGTGGCTGCGTTGGCGATGTGTTTTGCGTGCACATGCAAACAGCCCCCAACCTGGTGGCGAAACTGGGCGATCCCGGCAGCGGGCTGGCGGTGGAAGGCCGGTCGCTGGAATACCTGAGCCGGGTTGGAAAATTTCCGGTTCCCGAAGTTCTGCACGCCGATGATGATCTGTTGCTGATGACGTTTCTAAAAAACGGCGGGGGTTTGGGCGCAGGCGCACAGGCGCACGGCGGAAAGATTGTCGCCGCCCTTCACGACATCACCACCGATCAGGGCTTCGGCCTTGAATTTGATACCGTGATCGGCGGCCTGAACCAGCCCAACCCGTGGACCCCCAAGTGGGTTGATTTTTTTATGAACCAGCGGTTGTTGTATATGGGCCTTGAGGCGCTGCGCGCAGGCCGGCTTCCCATTGAATTGATGCGAAGGCTTGAAAAATTTAGCCAGAACCTGAGCCGCTGGCTATCCGAGCCTGAGCGGCCCGCGCTCATTCACGGCGATATGTGGACCGGCAACGTGCTTTCAGACCAGGGCCGCATTACAGGTTTCATCGACCCGGCGGTTTATTACGCCGATCCTGAAATTGAGCTGGCCTTCACCCAGATGTTTGCAACCTTTGGCGATGCATTCTTTAACGCCTATCAACAAACCCGGCCCATAGCTGAAGGCTTTTTTGAAGAGCGCGTCCAGATCTATAACCTGTATCCGCTGCTGGTCCATGTTCGGCTGTTTGGTGGCGGCTATGTAAATTCGGTTGATGGCACGCTCAGGAAGTTTGGATATTAGATGAACGCCACGCAACACAGACTTCCCCAACTGATCATCTTTGATTGTGATGGTGTGCTGGTCGATAGCGAACCCATTGCCGCCAAGGTGCTGGCCGATTTTATAACGGAGCGCGGCCGACCCACCGACAGCCAAGAATGCCTGGCCGAGTTTACCGGGCTTTCGATTGAGCGCGTCGGCGAAATCATCCGCTCCGACTGGGGTGTGGAACTGGAGCCCGACTTTGTGGAACAGTTGCGCCCGCTGGACCGCGCCGCATTCAAAGCCCACTTAAAACCCCTGCCCGGTGCGCGCGACACCATCGCCCGCCTGCAAAGTGCCGGCATCAAGGTTTGTGTGGCGTCTTCGGGAAGGCCCGAAAAAATCCATTATTCGCTTTCAATTACCGGCCTGCTGGATTTGTTTGAAGGCCACCTGTTCAGCGCCGTGGTTGTGCGCCACGGCAAACCCGCGCCTGATTTATTTTTATTCGCCGCCGCCCAAATGGATGTGGCGCCCGCGCAGTGCTGTGTGATCGAAGACAGCATCGCCGGGGTTAAGGCGGCCAAAAGTGCCGCCATGCAGGTGATGGCGTTTTGTGGCGGCAGTCACGCCGATGATGCGCACCAGCAAAAACTGGCCGCCGCCGCACCGGACCGATTATTTGATGAATTGGCCGAACTGCCGCGTTTGATCGGGCTTAGCTAAAAAAAGCGATCTGCGGGATTAAAACCGCCCCCTTACACGTTCTCTACACAGAAGCGGACGTTTAAGTGTCTGAAAACAAACGAAGTGTGACGACCATCACACCTAAATCGGGTTTTTCAGGCAAAAGGTGGCTCCCATCCCAAAATGGACCCCCACTTCCTTAACCCAGACGTCCAAAAAGGCCCCGAAGCCGCACTGAGCGCGACTTTTAACCTGAATATTAGCTGAATATCATCTTCAGACTTGGTTCAATGGGGTTTGGTTAGATTGCAAACTGTCAGCAGGGAATACCCCCCGCCGATAGAGAAAATACAGAGAGAAACAAGGAAACACAATCATGCTTCAGGCACTTATGGACCCCGGCAATATCTACGTTCTTGGCACTTCGCTGATGGCCGCCTTCGTCGCAGGCGTTCTGTTCATGGCAAAGCGCGCTTTGGAAAAAAGCGGCGAAGCCACCACCATGACCATGAAACCCATCGCAGCATTCCTTTCGGTTTCTGCCATTCTGGCAATGGCCGCCGTGTCGCGCGCGACCATTTTTGCGGATTATTACAACACCTATTCCATCTACGCCCCGGCTTAAAGGCGGCGTCGATTTAAGACCTTCTGTTTTCTATCTCTTTCTCTCGTTTGCTAATTAAGACCGATAACGTTCAGGGCCCTTTTCCCTCCCCCCTCCCAGGCCCTGGGCGTTATCAAAACTGAAAGCCCGCCACTCTAGGTATTTAGAGGGCGGGCTTTTTTTTGGTTTTGTTAGTTAGTTTAGTTAAGGCGCGGGATTGGGGTGCTCGGTATGAATCTGCTTGATGCCGTCTAAAACGTCCGCGGACAATTTCAAACCGTAAGCATCGATGTTCGCATCAAGCTGTTCAAGATTTGTAGCCCCAATGATGTTGGACGTTACAAACGGCTGGGCATTGATAAACGCCAGCGCCATTTGCGCCGGATCAAGCCCATGATCTTTCGCTAACTGCACGTAGGCTTCAGTCGCCAGCAAGCCTTGCGGTTTGGTATAGCGCCCGTATTGTTTGAAAAGGGTTAAGCGCGCACCTTCCGGCTCAGCCCCGCCCAGATACTTGCCCGTCAGCGCGCCAAAGCCCAACGGCGAATACGCCAGCAAGCCGCAATCTTCGCGCATGGAAACTTCAGCTAGCCCCACTTCATAAGTGCGGTTCAACAAATTGTATGAATTTTGCACCGAAGCCACGCGCGGAAGCCCGGTGCGCTCAGCGATTTCCAAAAACTTCATCACCCCCCATGGCGTTTCGTTAGAAAGCCCGACGGCGCGAATTTTTCCAGCCTTTACCGCATCGCCCAGCACATCCAGCGTTTCTTCCAATGGCGTCCAGTTGGTGTCTGATGCGTCGTGTTCATAACCCAATCGGCCAAAATAATTGGCTTTGCGTTCGGGCCAGTGCAGTTGGTAGAGGTCCAGGTAATCGGTTTTAAGACGCTTTAATGAAGCATCAAGTGCTGCTTCAATATTCTTGCGGTCGAACTTCGTATCGCCGTCACGCACGTATTCAAATCCGCCGCTGCCAACCACTTTGCTGGCCAGCACGATTTTATCCCGCGCGCCGCGCGCCTTCAGCCAGTTGCCGATGATTTTTTCGGTGGCACCATGGGTTTCTGCCTGGGGCGGTATGGAATACATTTCGGCGGTATCAAAAAAATTGATGTCGCGTTCCAGCGCCCGGTCCATTTGCTCGAAGCCTTCGGCTTCGGTGTTTTGCTGACCCCACGTCATGGTGCCAAGGCAAACCCGGCTAACCTTGATGTCGGTACGTCCCAATTCTACAAAATCCATTTGCGCGATCTCC
>DAOVVL010000346.1 GCA_030637205.1 Thalassospiraceae bacterium
GAACCGTCTGCACCGGGCGCCGCGTAAAATGTTTTTTCCGGGGCGGCTTTTTTCATCTGGTGGATGATGTTTTGTTCGGTCGCCACTATGAATTCATTGGCCGGATTGTTTGTTATATACTCAAGCAGGGACCGGGTCGAACCAATATGGTCGGCGACCTCCAGAATACTTTCAGGGCATTCAGGGTGGGCCGCCACCCGTGCGCCCACATGATTATCGCGCAGCCGCGTAATTTCGCGCGCGGAAAACTGTTCATGCACAATGCAGGTGCCTTGCCATAAAACCATGTCGCGTCCGGTCTTGCGTTGAAGGTACGCGCCCAGATGACGATCGGGGCCAAACAGGATGGGCTGGTCTTCGGGAAGCGAATTAATGATGTGTTCGGCGTTTGAAGATGTGACGATGATGTCCGACATCGCTTTTACTTCGGCCGAGCTGTTGATGTAGTTGATCGCGATGTGGTCCGGGTGCTGGGCTTTGAAAGCGGCGTAGGCATCGGGCGGGCAGCTGTCTTCCAGCGAACACCCGGCAGCCGCATCGGGCAGCACCACCAGTTTTTCGGGGCTGAGGATCTTTGCCACCTCGGCCATGAAGACAACCCCGCAAAAGACGATCATGTCGGCATCGGTCTCGGCGGCTTTTCGCGAAAGGTCCAATGAGTCGCCGACAAAGTCCGCCATATCCTGAATTTCACTATCTTGATAATAGTGCGCCAGAATGATCGCGTTCTTGTCGCGGCGCAGGCGCGCAATCTCCGCTTCAAGATCAAGCAACGGATCAATCTCGTGAACGGCCATCGCATCTGCTTTGGCTGGGTGAACGGTCTGTATTTTCATGTCTTTTTCTGTGTCTGGGTCTGTGTCTTGGGTTTAGGGGCGGAATCCGTTTCTTTTTGTTTATTTTAGCGAAACAGAGATAAGCGCGAAAGGGCTTCGCCACAACCCATTTAGGTGACAGATTTTAGAGATTTGTTGCTTTTAAAACAGGTGGTTAGTCGCCGCTGAAGGCCTGAATGCCGGTTTGGGCGCGGCCCAGGATGAGCGCGTGGATATCGTGGGTGCCCTCATATGTGTTAACCGCTTCGAGGTTCATCATGTGGCGAATGACGTGAAATTCGTCTGAAATGCCGTTTCCGCCCAGCATATCGCGGGCCATTCGCGCAATTTCCAGGGCCTTGCCGGCTGAATTGCGTTTGGTGAGCGAGATCGCTTCGGGTGCCGCTTTGCCTTCGTCCATCAAACGCCCAAGGCGCAAACACGCGTGCAGCCCCAGCGTAATTTCGGTTTGCATGTCGGCGAGCTTTTTCTGGATCAACTGGTTGGCGGCCAGCGGGCGGCCAAACTGTTTGCGGTCCAGCGTATACTGGCGCGCCGTGTGCCAGCAAAACTCAGCGGCGCCCAACGCGCCCCAGCTGATGCCATAACGCGCCTTGTTCAAACAGCCAAACGGGCCTTTAAGCCCGCTTACATCACCCAACAGGTTTTCTTCGGGCACGACCACACCATCCATGACGATTTCACCGGTGGCGGATGCGCGCAGGCTGAACTTGCCCTCGATCTTGGGCGCCGATAGCCCGGCCATGCCTTTTTCCAGAATGAAGCCACGAATGTCGCCGTCGAGTTTGGCCCACACCACCATCACGTCGGCGATGGGCGAATTGGTGATCCACGTTTTATTGCCGGTAAGTTTGTAGCCGCCATCGACTTTTTCGGCGCGGCTTTTCATCGCCGCCGGGTCCGATCCGGCGTCGGGTTCGGTCAGGCCGAAACAACCGATCAACTCGCCCGAAGCCAAGCCGGGAAGGTACTTTTGTTTTTGCGCTTCGCTTCCATAGGAAAAGATAGGGTGGATGACGAGGCTCGACTGAACGCTCATGGCCGAACGATAGCCGCTATCGACACGTTCGACCTCTCTGGCAATAAGGCCATAGGCCACATGGTTTGCACCTGCGCCACCGTATTTTTCAGGCAACGTCGCGCCCAGCAAACCCAATGCGCCCATTTCGCGCATGATTTCCGCATCGAACGTTTCGTGGCGGTTGGCCTCAAGCACGCGGGGCATCAGCTTACCTTGAGCAAAGGCGTGGGCGCTCGCCTGGATCAGGCGTTCGTCTTCACTTAATTCGTCAGACAAGCCCAGCGGGTCTTGCCAGTCAAACGCAGGTTTGGGTGATTTGCTCATGGGCCGCAGTATAGAGCGGGACTTTGGTGCTGGCACGTCTAAATTGACCGCGCGACCATCACCTAAACAGATCACTTTAAGTAATTGTGTTTTGGTCTGGTGATGATGGCTATCGGAGGACTATTCGTCTTGCGCCGCCGGATCGATGGGCAGGTTCACGTTGAGCGCCAGACGCACAAGCTGGGCTCTATTATTGACCCCGGTTTTGTGCAGGATTTGCTTGATGTAGCTGCGCACCGTTTCGCGGGTAATGTTGCGGGCATCCGCCATGTCATCGGTCTCCATACCTTCCGCGATCAGCTTACATATTTCGGATTCCGCACCGGTCAGCTGATAGAGCATC
>DAOVVL010000294.1 GCA_030637205.1 Thalassospiraceae bacterium
TTCCGGATGGGTGATCATGCTTTTCAAATCGCCCAGATTGTTTGCGATGTCGATGACTTCAAATTTGTTGAGCGCCTTGAACACCGCTTCTTTTCCGCCATCAATTTCAAATGAAACCACGGTACCGCCGCTGCCCGACATTTGCGCCATCGCCACCTTGTGCTGGGGATGGTTTTCAAGGCCCGGATACAAAACGCGTGTTACAGCACTTAGACCTTCGAGGAATTTGGCTATTTCCAATGCGTTTTCACATTGACGCGTCACGCGCAGTTCCAGTGTTTCGAGGCTCTTCACCAAAACCCACGCGTTAAACGGGCTAAGCGAAGGGCCGACGTTGCGATAAAAGGGCTGCAACACATCATCGATGAATTCCTTATCGTTGGAAAGAATGGCACCGCCCAGCACCCGGCCCTGACCGTCGATGTGTTTGGTCGCCGAATAAGTGACAATGTCGGCACCCAGCGCCAAGGGCTTTTGCAAAATGGGCGACGCGAACGCGTTATCAACGATCAACTTGGCGCCGGCCTTGTGCGCAAGCTCAGAAACCGCCTGTATGTCGATGACTTCCAGTGTCGGGTTGGCAGGGCTTTCGATAAACACCGCGTTGGCCGGTGTGCTTAACGCCTTTTCCCATGCATCCAGATCGGAACCATCGACAAATTCGGATTTGATGCCGAACCGGGGCAATGCCGTGTTGATCACGTATTCGCAACCACCAAAAAGCGCGCGCGAGGCCACGATCCGATCACCGGCATTCAACTGGCTGGCCAGCGCACAAAACACCGCCGCCATGCCGGTCGCCATGGCGCGGCAATGGTCCGCTTCTTCCAGCAATGCCAAACGGTCTTCAAACATGGAAACGGTCGGGTTGCCGTAGCGCGAATAAACGAAATGGTCGATTTCGCCGTTAAAGCTTTGCTCGGCCTGCTCAGCACTGTCATAGGCATAAGCCTGGGTCAGGTACATGGCTTCCGACAGCTCGCCATGATGGCTGCGGTCAAGCCCACCGCGCACCAAACGGGTGGACGGACGCCAGCGTTTCTGGCGATCCTTTGGGGTATTTCTGGTCATCGTACAAGTCTCCGTTTCGCAATAAAAAAAGCCCGGACCGAAGTCAGGGCTTATTCCCATCGCTTCGGCCTTTTAGCTGATTGTTTTACGTGGCCGCAAGCCAGCCGGCCAAATCACCACGATTGGGCGACACTACTCGCCCAAGGCCATATCGTCAACTGCGCCTAAGAAATCCGCCATTTTTACTGTTCAAAAGCGTTGTTTGGCGGGCAATTATGCTTATATCTTGTTCTGCATGAGGGTGATATTTATGACATCCTCAATTTAGCAAGGAAGCCCACATGTCCAACCGCGCCGCCACAGAAAAAGCCAACGACCTGTTTTTCACCCGCACCGGCATGGACCGGGGCAAGGTCGAAGGCATTGTCGGTGATGCGCTGAACAAATCGGACGATGGCGAGCTGTTTCTGGAATACCGCCAGTCCGAAAGCCTGGTGTTTGATGATGGCCACCTTAAAAGCGCCAGTTTTGATACCGCACAGGGCTTCGGGCTCAGATCCGTCGCGGGCGAGGTCACGGGTTATGCGCACGCATCGGAATTGTCCGAAGATGCCATCCGGCGCGCCGGCGAAACCGTCAAATCGGTACAAAAAGGACAGGGCGGCACCATGGCCGCACCCCCTGCCGGGACCAATCACTTGCTTTACGGCGATGATAACCCGCTCAGCGAAATGGCATTTGAAGACAAGGTCAAGTTGCTGGAAGAAATCGACGCCTACATACGCGCCAAAGAAACAAAGGTGGCGCAGGTTTCGGTCTCATTAGCGGCCAGTTGGCAGGCGGTGGAAATTTTACGCTCGGGTGGTGCAACGGCCGCCGACATTCGCCCGCTGGTGCGGCTCAATATTTCGGTGGTATCCGCTGACGGCGACCGGATGGAAAACGGATCGTTCGGCCACGGTGGGCGGACCAATTTCGATCAGTGGATCACGCCGGAAAACTGGCAAGCCGCAGCCGACGAAGCGTTGCGCCAGTCGCTGGTGAACCTTGAAAGCGTGGCCGCCCCCGCCGGTGAAATGGAAGTGGTGCTGGGGTCCGGCTGGCCCGGTGTGATGCTGCACGAAGCGGTGGGCCATGGGTTGGAAGGTGATTTCAACCGCAAGAAAACTTCGGCCTTTGCCGGATTGCTGGGCGAACGTGTTGCGGCACCGGGTGTAACGGTGATCGATGACGGCACCTTTGATGATCGGCGCGGATCGCTGACCATTGATGACGAAGGCACGCCCAGCGCGCGCACCGTGCTCATCGAAGACGGCATCTTGAAAGGTTATATGCAGGACCGCATGAACGCGCGCCTGATGGGTATGGACGTAACCGGCAACGGACGGCGCGAAAGTTTCGCCCACGCGCCCATTCCGCGCATGACCAACACTTTCATGCTGGAAGGCGACAAGGACCCCGATGAGATTATCTCTTCGGTGAAAAACGGATTGTACGCAGTGAACTTCGGTGGTGGTCAGGTGGACATCACATCAGGCAAGTTTGTGTTTTCCTGCACCGAAGCCTACATGATTGAGGACGGAAAAATCGGCGCCCCGGTTAAAGGCGCGACGCTGATCGGCAATGGGCCGGATGTTTTGAAGAAGGTTTCGATGATCGGCAACGATCTGAAGCTTGATACCGGCGTTGGCACCTGTGGCAAGGACGGCCAGGGCGTCCCGGTGGGTGTCGGCCAGCCGACGTTGAAGATCGACGAGCTGACGGTCGGCGGCACAGCGGGGTGATCCCATGCCACGCACCCCCAAAGGCGGACCAACCCAACACGTAGCCAATATTCTCGGCCGCATGAAAAGCGGTGAGCGCAATCGCATGCTGGAAGACATAGCAGCACGCGACGCCCAAACCGCACAAACGGTTCGCGCCCTGATGTTTACCTTTGACGATCTAATCCGAATTGATGCCCGCGGCATTCAAGAATTGTTGCGCAATATTGATATGGACCAGCTTGCGTGCGCCCTAAAAGGTGCGTCGCCTGAAATTCAGAAACTGTTTTATGTGAACATGTCGGTTATAATTATTACGCTTGTTTTTGTTAAATCCGGATTAGTTGTAGAATGGCAAGCTTGGATTTTGCAGACTTTTTTTGAATCCTGTTATTAAGGAGAAA
>DAOVVL010000091.1 GCA_030637205.1 Thalassospiraceae bacterium
CGCGCGCAAAGCGGTCTTCAGGAAGTGTTCAAATCGGTTTTCCCGATTCAGGACTTCTCAGAGCGTGGAACGCTTGAATTCGTAAAGTTCAATTTTGAAGAACCCAAGTACGACGTGGAAGAATGCCAGCAACGCGGCATTACGTATGCGGCACCGTTGAAAGTGACCCTGCGCCTGGTGGTGTGGGACATCGACGAAGAAACCGAGGCGCGCTCGATCCGCGACATCAAAGAGCAAGACGTCTACATGGGCGACATGCCGCTGATGACCGAAAACGGTACCTTCGTTGTGAACGGTACCGAACGCGTGATTGTATCGCAGATGCATCGCAGCCCCGGCGTGTTCTTCGATCACGACAAGGGCAAAACCCACGCATCGGGCAAATACCTGTTTGCGGCGCGCGTCATTCCTTACCGTGGCTCGTGGCTCGATTTTGAATTTGATGCCAAAGACCTTGCCTATGTGCGCATTGACCGTCGTCGTAAACTGCCGGTTACGACTTTGTTGATGGCACTGGATAACGACAAGACCGTAAAAAGGCGTGCCAAACTTGCGGAAAATGGCGAAGTGCTGGACCCCACCGAAGCCGAAGGCCTGTCGCCGCAGGATATCCTCGACATCTTTTACGACAGCTTCACATACACCCGCACCAAGAAGGGCTGGAAAACGGCTTTCAATGCGGATCGTTTGCGTGGCCAGAAACTGACCCGCGACCTGATCAATGCCAAGACCGGCAAAGTTGCGCTGGAAGCCGGCGCCAAGATGACGCCGCGCGCCATGCGTAAGTTGGAAGAAAAGGGCCTTGAAGAAATTCAGGTCACCAGCGAAGACCTGATTGGTTCTTACGCCGCCAACGACATCTATAACGAAAAGTCGGGCGAAATCTTTTGCGAGCCGGGCGATGAAATTACCGAAGAAATCATCGAAGCGATGGAAGAAGCGGACATTGCCGAAGTTCGGGTGCTGGCGATCGATCACGTTAACGTCGGCCCCTACATCCGCAACACACTGGCCGTGGATAAGAACACCAACCGTCAGGAAGCATTGGTCGATATCTATCGCGTGATGCGCCCCGGCGAACCGCCCACCCCGGATACGGCACAGGCGTTGTTCAAATCGTTGTTTTTTGATTCTGAACGTTATGACCTTTCCGCCGTTGGCCGCGTGAAGATGAACGCACGTCTCAGCTTTGAAGACGTTGCCGACACCGTGCGTGTATTGCGCCGCGAAGATATTCTTGCCATCGTGCGCACACTGGTTGACCTGAAAGACGGTCGTGGCGAAATCGATGATATCGATCACCTTGGCAACCGCCGGGTGCGCTCTGTCGGCGAGCTGATGGAAAATCAGTACCGCGTCGGCCTGTTGCGCATGGAACGCGCCATTCGCGAACGGATGAGCTCGGTCGAAATCGACACCGTGATGCCGCACGACCTGATCAACGCCAAGCCGGCCTCGGCCGCGGTGCGTGAATTCTTCGGCTCTTCGCAGTTGTCGCAGTTCATGGATCAAACCAACCCGCTTTCGGAAGTTACCCATAAGCGTCGCCTTTCAGCCCTCGGGCCGGGCGGCCTGACGCGCGAACGTGCCGGTTTTGAGGTGCGCGATGTACACCCGACCCACTATGGCCGCATTTGTCCCATCGAAACACCTGAAGGCCCGAATATCGGCCTGATCAACTCGCTGGCGACTTTTGCACGGGTCAACAAGTACGGCTTTATTGAAAGCCCGTATCAACGCGTGAAGAACGGCAAGGTTGTCGAAGAAGTATCGTTCATGTCGGCGATGGAAGAAGGGCGCTACATCATCGCCCAGGCCAACGCCAATTTGGATAAAAACGGCAAGTTTCTTGATGACATGGTTTCATGCCGCAAGGCCGGTGACTTTGTGATGGTGAATCCCGATGAAATTGAATTCATCGACGTTTCGCCCAAGCAGCTCGTATCTGTTGCTACCGCGCTGATCCCGTTTTTGGAAAACGATGATGCCAACCGTGCATTGATGGGTTCCAACATGATGCGCCAAGCTGTGCCTTTGTTGCAGGCCGAAGCCCCGTTGGTGGGCACCGGCATGGAAGAACCCGTGGCCCGTGACAGTGGTGCCACCATCATTGCGCATCGTTCCGGTATCGTCGATCAGGTGGATGCCACCCGTATCGTGGTACGCGCAACGGAAGAAACCTCGACCACCCAGTCGGGTGTCGATATCTACACGTTGCAGAAGTTCCAGCGTTCCAACCAAAACACCTGCCTGCACCAAAAACCATTGGTAAAAGTGGGTGACCGGGTTATTTCCGGCGACACCATCGCCGATGGCCCGTCAACCGAGCTGGGTGAACTGGCGCTGGGCAAGAACGTGCTGGTCGCGTTCATGCCGTGGAACGGTTACAACTTCGAAGATTCGATCCTGATTTCCGAACGCATGGTTCGCGATGACGTCTTTACCTCGATCCATATCGAGGAATTCGAAGTCATGGCCCGTGATACCAAGCTGGGTCAGGAAGAAATCACCCGCGATATTCCCAACGTGGGCGAAGAAGCCATGAAAAACCTGGATGAAGCCGGCATCGTATATATCGGTGCTGAGATTAAGCCGGGCGATATTCTGGTCGGTAAAGTGACGCCGAAGGGCGAAAGCCCGATGACGCCGGAAGAAAAACTTCTGCGCGCCATCTTCGGTGAAAAAGCAACCGATGTTCGCGATACTTCTCTGAAACTGCCGCCGGGTGTTGCCGGTACCGTGGTTGAGGTTCGTGTGTTTAACCGTCGTGGCGTTGACAAAGATGAACGCGCACTGGCGATTGAACGCGAAGAGATCGAACGTCTGGCCAAGGATCGCGATGATGAACGTGCGATCCTTGAACGCAGCTTCTCGCAGCGCCTCAAAGACCTGTTGCTTGGAAAGCAAGTTCTTTCCGGCCCCAAGGAAATCACCATTGGCGCCGCCATCACCGATGAACTGCTCGACCAGTTCACCCCCGGTCAGCAATCGCAGATTGTTGTCGGCAATGACAAGGTGATGAAGGATGTCGAAGGCCTGAAGTCGCAGTTCGAAGAATCCATCGCTGCCCTGCAACGTCGCTTTGAAGACAAGGTCGACAAGCTGCAACGCGGTGATGATCTGAGCCCCGGCGTGATGAAGATGGTTAAGGTCTTCGTTGCGGTGAAGCGCAAGCTGCAACCGGGCGACAAAATGGCTGGGCGTCATGGCAACAAGGGTGTGATCTCAAGAATCATGCCGGTTGAAGATATGCCGTACGCCGAAGACGGGACCTCGGTCGATATTGTGCTGAACCCGTTGGGTGTGCCGTCGCGTATGAACGTGGGGCAGATTCTGGAAACCCATTTGGGCTGGGCGTGTTCCGGTCTGGGTCGCCAAATCGGCAACATGCTTGATGTCGCCTTGAACAATGGCAAAGACACCAAACCGATCCGTAGCTGGCTCGAAGATATTTACGGTGAAGATGAGTACCAGGGAAAAATTTCCGAACTCAACGATACCGAAATCTTTGAAATGGGCGAAAACCTGCGTCGCGGTGTTCCCATTGCGACCCCGGTGTTTGATGGCGCGCGCGAAGATGACATCAACAAGATGTTGACCAAGGCGGGCCTTGCCACATCAGGTCAGGTAACACTGATTGATGGGCGTACCGGTGAAACTTTCGATCGTCAGGTGACGGTGGGCTACATCTACATGCTCAAACTGCATCACTTGGTCGATGACAAAATCCATGCCCGTTCCATTGGGCCGTATTCGTTGGTTACGCAGCAGCCGCTGGGTGGTAAAGCCCAGTTCGGCGGCCAGCGATTTGGTGAAATGGAAGTGTGGGCGCTGGAAGCATATGGTGCCGCCTATACGTGGCAGGAAATGTTGACCGTTAAATCGGATGACGTTTCCGGACGTACCAAAGTTTATGAGGCCATCGTCCGTGGCGACGACAACTTCGAAGCGGGCGTGCCTGAATCCTTCAACGTGTTGGTGAAGGAATTGCAGGCACTTGGTCTTAACGTGGATTTGAGCTGACCGCTCGATAGATTTTCAGGAGTACGAAATAATGAACGAACTCACGAAGTTTTTTGGACAGGTCGGCGCAACGCAGCGGTTTGACTCAATCCAGATTTCGATAGCCTCGCCGGAACAAATCCGCGCCTGGTCGTTTGGTGAAATCAAAAAGCCGGAAACCATCAATTACCGCACATTCAAGCCGGAACGTGATGGGCTTTTCTGTGCGCGTATCTTTGGCCCGGTAAAAGATTACGAATGCCTGTGCGGTAAATATAAACGCATGAAGTACAAGGGCATCACATGTGAAAAGTGCGGTGTTGAAGTCACGCTTCAAAAAGTCCGTCGCGAACGCATGGGCCACATTGAACTGGCCAGCCCGGTTGCGCACATCTGGTTTATGAAGTCGCTGCCCAGCCGCATCGGCTTGTTGCTGGATATGACGCTCAAGGATCTGGAAAAGGTTCTGTATTTTGAAAGCTACGTTGTGGTCGAACCCGGCCTGACGCCGCTGAAAGAACGCGAACTGCTGAGCGAAGATGCTTATCAGGAAGCACTTGATGAACACGGTCCTGACTCGTTCACCGTCGGCATCGGTGCCGAGGCGCTCCGTGGCATGCTGACCGAGATCGAACTTGAAGATGAAATTGAAACCATCAAGGAAGATCTTCGCGAAACCGGTTCCGAAGCCAAGCGCAAGAAGCTGGTCAAGCGTCTGAAGCTGGTTGAAGCCTTTATCACATCGGGTGCGCGCCCGGAATGGATGATTTTGGAAGTTATTCCGGTTATCCCGCCCGAACTTCGCCCGCTGGTACCGCTGGATGGGGGTCGTTTTGCGACGTCTGATCTGAACGATCTGTATCGTCGTGTGATTAACCGCAACAACCGCCTCAAGCGCCTGATTGAATTGCGTGCGCCTGAAATCATCGTGCGTAATGAAAAACGCATGTTGCAGGAATCGGTTGATGCCTTGTTTGATAACGGCCGTCGTGGCCGCGCCATCACCGGTGCCAACAAGCGCCCGCTGAAGTCGCTGTCCGATATGCTTAAGGGCAAACAGGGTCGTTTCCGCCAGAACCTGCTGGGCAAGCGCGTCGATTATTCCGGCCGCTCGGTCATTGTGGTGGGTCCGGAACTGATGCTGCATCAGTGCGGGTTGCCAAAGAAGATGGCGCTGGAACTGTTCAAGCCGTTTATTTATTCAAAGCTTGAACTTTACGGTTATGCCACCACCATCAAGGCCGCCAAACGGATGCTTGAAAAGGAACGCCCCGAGGTATGGGACATTCTGGAAGAAGTTATCCGCGAACACCCGGTCATGCTGAACCGTGCGCCGACACTGCACCGTCTTGGCATTCAGGCGTTTGAGCCGAAACTGATCGAAGGCAAGGCGATCCAGCTTCACCCGCTGGTCTGCGCTGCGTTCAACGCCGATTTCGATGGCGATCAGATGGCTGTTCACGTGCCGCTGAGCCTCGAATCACAGCTTGAAGTGCGTGTCTTGATGATGTCGACCAACAACATCCTCTCGCCCGCCAACGGCAAGCCGATCATCGTTCCGTCGCAAGATATCATTCTCGGCCTTTATTACCTGTCGCTGCAACGCGAAGGCGAAAAGGGCGAAGGCATGATCTTTGGCAGCATCAGCGAGATCGAACATGCGCTTACCGAAGGTGTGATATCCATGCACGCCAAAATCACCGCGCGTCTTATTGGCGTCGATGATGAAGGCAAGCCCAACGTCACGCGTGTGGAAACTTCGCCGGGCCGTATGCTCATCAGCGAAATTCTGCCCCGCCATCCGATGGTCAAGTTTGACCTGATCAACCGCTTGCTGACCAAGAAAGAAGTCTCCAGCGTAATCGATATGGTGTATCGCCACTGCGGTCAGAAAGAGACCGTGATTTTTGCTGATCACCTGATGGGTCTTGGCTTCAAGCATGCGTGCCATTCCGGCATTTCGTTCGGCAAGGATGATCTGTTGATTCCCGACGCCAAGGTAACGCTGGTCGCCGAAACGGAAGAAAGCGTCAAGGAATACGAACAGCAGTATCAGGACGGCCTGATTACCCAGGGCGAAAAATACAACAAGGTTGTTGATGCCTGGGCGCATTGCACCGATGCGGTTTCCGACGCCATGATGAAGGAAATCTCTGCTGATCGTGAAGGCCAGCCGGTGAACGCCGTTTACATGATGGCCCATTCCGGTGCGCGTGGTTCGGTGGCACAGATGAAACAGCTTGCCGGTATGCGCGGCCTGATGGCCAAGCCTTCTGGTGAAATCATCGAAACGCCGATCATTTCCAACTTCAAGGAAGGCCTCAGCGTGCTGGAATACTTCAATTCCACCCACGGTGCCCGTAAGGGTCTGGCCGATACCGCCTTGAAGACGGCGAACTCGGGCTACCTGACCCGTCGTCTGGTGGACGTTGCACAGGATTGCATCGTTTACGAAGAAGACTGCGGCACCAAGGTCGGCATCACGACCCGCGCCATTGTTCAGGGCGGCGAAACCATTGCGTCGATTTCCGAACAGGTTCTGGGTCGCACCACGGCAGAAGACATTCTTCAGCCGCAAACCGGTGAGAAAGTGGTCAAGAAGGGCACTTTGGTTGACGAAGCCATCGCCCAGAAGATCGAAGACGCCGAAGTCGAAGCCGTCAAGGTACGCTCGCCGCTGACCTGCGAAAGCAAGGTCGGGATTTGCGGTTCGTGCTATGGCCGCGATCTGGCTCGGGGTACTCCGGTAAACGTTGGTGAAGCGGTTGGCGTTATCGCCGCCCAGTCCATCGGCGAACCCGGCACCCAGCTCACCATGCGTACCTTCCATATTGGCGGTGCGGCGCAGAAGGGCTCTGAACAGTCCTTCATTGAAGCCATTTCGGACAATATGAAGGTCAAGCTCACCAACAGCTCGACGGTGAAAAACTCATCAGGCATCAAGATTATGATGAGCCGCAATGCCGAGATTACGCTAATCGATGACAAGGGCCGTGAACGCGTCCATCACCGTGTGCCTTATGGCGCCAAGCTGCTGACCAAGGACAAAGCCAAGGTCAACCGTGGCGACAAGCTGGCCGAATGGGATCCGTATACCCTGCCGGTCATCACCGAACGCGAAGGCGTGGTCAGTTACATGGATTTGGTCGAAGGCCTGTCCATGAACGAGGTCATGGATGAAGCAACCGGTATTGCGTCTAAAATGGTGGTGGACTGGAA
>DAOVVL010000299.1 GCA_030637205.1 Thalassospiraceae bacterium
AAAACCCCAATGCAACTGGACCGGGCTTGAATACCAAATTGGGCACGTTTCACCGGCGGCGTTATCGCAAACGGTGATGACCACATCAAGGTCAGGTGCGCTGGGCCTTGCAAAGGTTTTCCAGTTTTTGGAGCTGAGATTATCGGTCTTGATGCCCACCTGTTGCAGGGTTTCCAACACAAGCGGGTTGACCTTGCCCACCGGATGACTGCCGGCGCTATAAGCCACGAACCGTCCGCCGCCATGCGCATTGAGCAAAGCCTCGGCGATGATGGATCGGGCCGAATTTCCGGTGCAGAGGAAAAGAACGCTAAGTGGGGTCTGCCTCATGATCGCAGTTTCTACCAATTTTCTTAAATTCACCTGATGTATCAGGCATTCGTTGCGGCTTCGACGCCCAGAGCCGCTTGCGCGGCTGCCAAACGGGCAACGGGTACACGGTACGGGGAACATGAAACGTAGTCCAGACCGGTTTTATGAAAGAAGCGAATTGATGCGGGATCGCCGCCATGTTCGCCGCAGATGCCGACCTTTAGGTCGGGCCGCGTCGCGCGGCCACGCTCGGTTCCCATACGCACTAACTCACCCACGCCGCTGATGTCCAAAGTGGCGAATGGATCGCGTTCAAGCACGCCGCGCTGGCGATAAATTTCAAGGAAGCCACCCGAATCGTCGCGCGAAAGACCAAACGCCGTTTGCGTCAGATCATTGGTGCCAAAGCTGAAAAATTCGGCGTCTTCAGCAATTTCGCCAGCCGCCAGTGCCGCGCGCGGCAGCTCAATCATGGTGCCGACCTGATACGCTACATCCACACCGCTTTCAGCAATGATTTTATCGGCAGTTTCAACCACCAGTGCTTTCAGCATCTGGATTTCGCTTTGCGTGGATACCAGCGGGATCATGACTTCCGGTTTTACGCTCACACCTTCTTTGGCAAGCGCCGTGGCGGCTTCGAATATGGCGCGGACCTGCATCTCATAAATTTCCGGATATGTGATGCCCAAACGACACCCACGATGGCCCAGCATCGGGTTGAATTCGTGGAGATCGCTGATTCTTGCTTCAATTTCAGACACTTCCACGCCAAGGTCTGTGGCCACAGTCTCGATATCTGTTTTATGTTCGGGCAGGAATTCGTGCAGCGGTGGGTCCAGAAGGCGCACCGTTACGGGCAAACCCGCCATGATGCGAAACAGTTCTTCGAAATCCCGGCGTTGATGGGGCAGCAGTTTATCCAAAGCGCCACGGCGTTCATCTTCGCCCTTGGCCAGGATCATTTCGCGCATGTGGTTGATGCGCCGAGGTTCGAAAAACATATGTTCGGTCCGGCACAACCCGATACCTTCGGCGCCGAAGCTGCGTGCGACCCGCGCGTCTTCCGGGGTTTCGGCGTTGGCGCGAATTCCCATGGAACGCACCTCGTCGGCCCAGCCCATCAGTTTTGAAAAGTCACCGCCCAGTTCCGGATCCACGGTCGGCATTTCGCCGCGCATCACGCGCCCGGTGGACCCGTCAATGGTAACCAGATCACCCTCGCCCAGAACTTCGCCCAAGGCGGTAAAGGTTTTGGCCTTCACATCAATGCGGATTTCGCCCGCGCCCGATACGCACGGCTTGCCCATGCCGCGCGCCACCACGGCGGCGTGAGAGGTCATGCCACCGCGTGACGTGATGATGCCTTCCGCAACGTGCATACCGCCGATGTCTTCGGGCGAGGTTTCAACGCGCGCCAAAATTACTTTTTCGCCGCGCCCGGTCCAGACTTCGGCTTCTTCGGCGGTAAATACCAGCTTGCCCGATGCCGCCCCCGGCGACGCGGGAAGCCCATGGCCCAGAACGTCTGCTTCGGCGTCAGGGTCCAGCGTCGGGTGAAGCAATTGGTCGATCTGGTTGGGATCGACCCGGCGAATGGCTTCGTGCCGGTCGATCAGGCCTTCCTGTTTCATATCAACGGCAATTTTCAGCGCCGCCTTGGCGGTGCGTTTGCCGGTGCGCGTTTGCAACATCCACAGTTTGCCCTGCTGGATGGTGAATTCCATATCCTGCATGTCGGTGAAATGTTTTTCCAGCGTTTCGCGAACTTCCAATAACTCGTCATACAGTTCGGGCATGACTTCTTCCAGCGATACCAGTTCGGACCCGGCGGCTTCGCGCTCAAGTATGGTCAGCGGATGGGGCGTGCGAATGCCCGCAACCACGTCTTCGCCCTGCGCGTTTAAAAGGTATTCGCCATAATAGGTGGCATCCCCGGTGGAAGGATTGCGCGTAAAGCACACCCCGGTGGCCGATGTGTCGCCCATGTTGCCAAACACCATGGCCTGCACGTTTACCGCCGTTCCCCAGCTTTCGGGAATGTCGTGGAACTTGCGATACGTTTTGGCGCGCTGGTTCATCCAGCTTTTAAACACGGCCGCAATAGCGCCCCACAGCTGATCCATCGGGTCTTGAGGAAACGCAGTTCCGCTTTGCGCTTTGGTCATTGCCAGATACGCAGGCACCAGATGTTTCCAGTCATCCGAACTCAGGTCGGTATCAAGGCGGTAGCCCTTTTCAAGTTTGTAATCTTCTAAAATATCTTCGAAGTGATGATGACCCACCCCCATGACCACGTCGGAATACATCTGGATGAAACGGCGATAGCTGTCATAGGCAAAGCGGGCATCGCCGCTGGTTCCAGCCAGCACCTCAACCGTGTGGGCGTTCAGGCCCAAATTCAGAACCGTGTCCATCATGCCAGGCATGGATGCGCGCCCGCCTGAGCGCACCGATAACAGCAACACGTTGGCGTGGTCGTCGCCTTCGCCAAAATGCGCGTTCAGCCTTTTTTCAAGTTTGCCAATTCGCGCCAGCACATCTTTTTCAAGACCCGGCGGATAGCTCTCGGAATTTTCGTTGAAATAGGTGCAAACCTCGGTGGTGATGGTAAAGCCCGGCGGCACCGGCAAGCCCAGCGCGCTCATCTCGGCCAGGTTTGCGCCCTTGCCGCCCAGCAGGCCGTTCATGTCGGCGCGCCCGTCTGCGTCGCCGCCGCAAAAGGCATAGATCAGTTTGTTAGCTGCCTTCGCCACGATCTTTGGAGCCTTCTATCCCTCGATTTTGGAAAA
>DAOVVL010000052.1 GCA_030637205.1 Thalassospiraceae bacterium
ATGAGCATGATGCGGCAGCACTTGGTGCTTCGCTGCTTCGCGAAATGGGCGATGATGACGCGGTGTTTTACAAGCTGATCGATCACCTGAGCGTTGGCGGCAAACCGCCACGTATAAGCTCGCTGCCCGATCCCAAACCGTTGCATCTGGCGTTGGCACGTGCGGCCAAGCTTCGCCTGCCGACAGATGTCATCGAGTCTAACCTTCCCGGCGTGCTGCGCGCTATCGCCATCAGCCCCAATGCATCGCCGGAGCTGAGGCTCGAAGCTGCTGAGCGTGCAGAGGTCGCGGGCGCACTGCCCATTGATGCCCTGCGCCAGCTGTATGCGTCGATCCAGTTCACGAAGGAAGAGCTGGAAGACCCGTTAAATTCCAAGTCGCGTCGCACCGGCCCGATGAACAGATCGCTGTTGTACCGCGCATCGCTGATGCAAACGGTTCCGGCAGCCCAGGCCGAAGCATTGACCCGGGCGTTGGATCTGGCGCGCGCAGGCGGGCGTTATGCGTCAACGGCTAGGGCTTTCCTGCCGGTGCTCACGCGTGTGCCGCCGTCCAAGGATCTGGCGTGGTTTGCCCCCGAAGCCATTCGCGCCTTTTTAATCACCGGGCGCCATGACGAAGCCAAGCCGTGGTTTGCGTTGCTCGAATCCAGCGCGGCGCTTGATGGCAAACTTGCCGATCAGCTGGGGGCTTTGATGCCGGTGGCGCGTTTGTCTGGATATGAAGGCGCCGATGACTGGGACCTCACGGGTTTGGAAAAATGGTGGAACACGGTCAAGGTTGAAGACGGTGCGCGCGAACGCGCCGCATTGCTGGCGTCGGTGTTTGATGCCATTGGCGAAGTGGTGCCCGATCAGTTCTGGGTGCCGTTAATCGATGGCCCCGAACTGCAAACCGTGTTGGCGCCGCATCCGGCGTTGTGGTTCCGTTTTGAAGCCGCATCATCGCGCGCCAATGTGGGCGAAACGGTATTGCTGGCGTTGGTGATTATGGGCGACGGTGGCCCGGGGCGCGCCGAACCGATTGTTCTGCACCGTTTGTTAAAAGGCCTGCGCACCGTTGGTCTGGAAGCCGAAGCCCGCGAAATGGCGTTGGAGGCTGTGGTCAGCGCCGGGCTTTAACCGGGTTTTAATAAGGGGGCAAGCATGGCAAAGCGTAAAAGCCCATCTGAGCCGCTATCGCGACACGGGGAAAGCTTCCTTGAAATGATGGCGGCCGAACGCGGTGCGGCGGGCAATACCATCGAATCTTACGGTCGCGACCTTCTCGATTTTGCAGCCTTTGCAAAAACCAAAGGCCGCGCCATTGAAAAAGCTGACAGCCGGCTTATCAAACAATACCTCAGTCACTTGGCGTCGGTCGGGCTTTCGGCCAGAACGCAGGGCAGGCGGCTGTCATCCCTGCGCCAGTTTTTTCGCTTTTTGTACGCCGAACAAATACGCGCTGATGATCCCACCGCCGCCATTGACGGGCCGCGGCAAAACAAAAGCCTGCCCAAGTATCTGGGCGAAGCGGAAGTTGAGCTGCTGATCGAAGCCGCCCACCGCCATACAGGCCCCGATGGGCTGCGTCTGGCGGCACTGATCGAAATGTTATATGCGACGGGCTTGCGCGTGACCGAGCTGGTGGGCCTGCCCATGGGCGCGCGTTCGCGCGATGGGCGCATCCTGACCGTGACCGGCAAGGGCGGCAAGGAACGCATTGTGCCGATGTCCGAACCGGCGATGGATGCGCTGGATGCGTACCTGAAAGTGCGCGACGGGTTTTGGCGGGACGCGCTAAATCATCGAAAGCGGTGTTTCCATCGCGCGGCAAATCGGGCCACCTGACCCGCACGCGTTTTGGCCAGCTGTTAAAAGAACTGGCGCTGGAGGCGGGGATAGAGCCGACCCGCGTTTCGCCCCACGTTTTGCGCCATTCTTTTGCCAGCCATTTGCTGGCCCATGGGGCAGATCTCAGAACATTGCAGCAGATGCTTGGCCATTCCGATATTGCGACCACCCAGATCTATACCCATGTGCTTGAAGAACGGCTCAAACAGCTGGTTTCCAGCGCCCACCCGCTGGCTGATCTGGACTGAGGCTTTGGCCTCAAAACATCAAAAAAAGGGTGATTTTCCGGCCCCTGTCCGATATGAATGGTGCTTGAAAAGGGATGAATACAAAGCTTTCAAAAAGCCTTCAACAAAGGGATACCAACCCCATGAGTTTCACGATCAAAGATCAGGCCCCCGCCCGTCTGAACCGCTCGGAACTGGCTGTACCCGGTTCCAACCCGAAGTTTTTGCAAAAAGCCGCCGCCGGCCCTGCCGATGTGGTTTTTCTGGATCTCGAAGATGCGGTGGCGCCGTCCGATAAGGAGCAGGCCCGCAAAAACGTCATCGAAGCGGTCAACGATCTGGACTGGACGGGCAAGGCCATTTCGGTGCGCATCAACGGGCTTGATACGCATTACATGTATAAAGACGTTGTCGACGTGATTGAGCAGGCCGGCGACAAGCTGGACATGATCATGATCCCCAAGGTCGGCACCGCGGCGGATGTTTACGCGCTTGATATGCTGGTCAGCCAGATCGAACAGGCCAAGGGCTATAAAAAGAAAATCGGCTTCGAGCTGATTATCGAAACCGCACTTGGCATGGCCAACATTCATGAAATTGCATCGGCCAGCCCGCGAAACGAATCCCTGCACTTCGGTGTCGCCGATTACGCCGCCTCGACCAAGGCGCGCACCACCAACATCGGTGGACCCAATGCCGATTACGGCGTGTTGACCGATGATATTGAAGGTGAGGCGCGCGAGTATCACTGGGGTGATATGTGGCATTACGCCATTGCCCGTATGGTGGTTGCGGCCCGCGCCAACGGCCTGCGCCCGGTTGACGGGCCATTTGGCGATATTGGCGACGCGGACGGCTACAAGGCACAGGCCATGCGCGCGGCCGTGCTGGGTTGTGAAGGCAAATGGGCCATTCACCCGACCCAGATCGATCAGGCCAACGAACTGTTCAGCCCGTCCGAAGCCGAAGTGACCAAAGCCAAACGCATCATCGAAGCGATGGAACAGGCACAAAAAGAAGGCAAAGGCGCGGTTACGCTGGATGGCCGCCTGATCGACATCGCGTCGATCAAACAGGCTGAAGTGATTGTTACAAAGGCTGAAAGCATCGTCGCTGGCTAAGGTGGCGCTTTTTCGGTTTAAACTGGACGCATCAACGTTCCGCACACGCGGGCATAACACGCTGGAAGACATGCATGCTGCACTACCTCGACTTTGAAAAGTCTATCGCCGAGCTGGAAGGCAAGATCGAAGAGCTTCGCCACATTACAGGTAGCGGCGAAGTGAACATCGCGGAAGAAGTCACCAAGCTGCAAGCCAAGGTGGACAAGCAACTGCGCTCGCTCTACGCCAAACTCAGCCCGTGGCAGAAAACCCAGGTGGCGCGCCATCAGGACCGCCCCCACACGCTGGACTACATCCGCGAACTGATCGAAGACTTCACACCGCTGGCCGGTGATCGCCTGTATGGCGAAGACGAAGCGGTGATCGGGGGCCTGGGGCGTTTTCGCGGCCGCTCGGTCATGGTGATCGGCATCGAAAAAGGCAACGACACCGAAGCGCGTGTGCGCCACAACTTTGGCATGGCGCGCCCCGAAGGGTATCGCAAGGCCCAACGCCTGATGAAAATGGCCGACCGTTTTAATCTGCCCGTGATTGCGTTAGTCGACACGCCCGGTGCCTTTCCCGGTGCCGACGCCGAAGCGCGCGGCCAGGCCGAAGCGATTGCAAGGTCTATCGAGGTCAGCTTTCAGATCCGCGTTCCGTTTGTTGCCATTGTGATCGGCGAAGGCGGGTCCGGCGGGGCGATTGCGCTGGCGTGCGCGAACCAGCTGTTGATGCTTGAACATTCCATCTATTCGGTGATCTCGCCCGAAGGCTGTGCATCTATTTTGTGGCGCGACGCAGAAAAGTCCAAGGACGCAGCCGAGGCGCTGCGGCTAACGTCTAAAGACCTATATGATCTGGGTGTGATCGATGCGGTGGTTCCCGAACCGCTGGGCGGTGCGCACCGCAACCCCGAAGCCATGTTCAAGGCGGTGGGGGCCGAAATTGAACACGCCATATCCTCCATGGACGGCCTGGACGGCGGCCAGCTGCGCGCCAAACGGCGCGAAAAGTTTATGGCGCTGGGCGACAAGGGGCTGTCGTAGAAAACGAGGGCCTTGAAATTATCCATAATTTTCTAGTAGTTATACATAAGTAAAGCATGATATACTGACGCACGTGCCGCGCGCACGCCCCTGCAAATCTTTAAACGGGGAGTTGTCAGATGAACAAATCCAAATGGACATTGCTTGGGGTTTTTGTTGTCGGTGCCATTTTCGGTGCGGCAATGCTGGGTTCCAGCCACGTTTTTCTCGATAAAACCGAAAGCCTGAGTTACTGCATCTCGTGTCACGAGATGGAAGATAACGTTTATCAGGAATACAAACAGACCATCCATTTCTCCAACCGTACAGGCGTTAGGGTAAAGTGCGCCGACTGCCACCTTCCGAAAAACTGGTACGGTCGCATTTATGGAAAATTCAACGCCATGCACCAGCTATATCACTGGGCGTGGGGGGATGTGGACACGGCTGAAAAGTTTGAAGCCAAACGTCTGGAAATGGCGGAAACGGTTTGGGCCGAACTGGAAACCAACGGTTCACAGCCGTGCAAAAACTGCCATTCGTTTGAAGCCATGGACCCGCACAAGCAAAGCGAAGATGCGCGCGATTCGATGGAATTTGCCAAAGAAGAAGACATGAGCTGCATCGAGTGTCACAAAGGCATCGCCCACAAGCTGCCTGAGGGATACTAACGCGAATACGCCTGGCTTTTTATCAGCTGACTTTACCGTGGCACTGTTTGTATTTTTTACCCGATCCACAAGGGCACGTTTCGTTGCGGCTGACCCGGCCCCATGTGGCGGGGTCGTTCGGGTCGCGCTCAGCCGCAGCCTTACGACTTTGCGCCGGAACCATTGCGGGTTTTGCGGCGGGGCCGATTTGCCGTAAAGGGGCGGGTTGAGCGGCCGGGGCGACGGGATCAGATTTGGGGGCAAACGCCGGGTCTTCGTGGCCTTCGATGGTTTCACCGGGGCCTTGGTCGAACACACCTTCGGGTGGGGTCATTTGCAATTCAACGTGACTAAGTATCAGCGAAACCCGTTCGCGCAGGCCATTGATCATGTCTTCAAACATGTTGAAGGCTTCGGATTTGTATTCGTTGAGCGGATTGCGCTGCGCATAGGCGCGAAGGCCAATGCCCTGGCGCAGATGATCCAGCGTCAGCAGATGTTCTTTCCACATCTGGTCAACAATTTGTAACAACAAACCCTTTTCCACATCGCGCATGACATCGGGGCTGTAACGCGCAACTTTTTCCGCCATCTTGCGATCAGCCGCATCTGTGAGGCGGCTGAGAATTTCCACCTCGGCGATGCCTTCTTCCTTGGCCCAGTCCTGTACGGGCAGATCAAGACCAAACACGCGCAGCATTTCTTCGTGAATGTGTGCGATGTCCCATTCTTCGGGGTATGCCTTGGGCGGAATGGCGCGATCGACCAGATCTTCGATGACCTGGTGGCGCATATCGGCAACGTCTTCCGAAACGTCTTCGGCGGCCATCAGTTCCTTGCGCTGGACATAGATGACCTTGCGCTGATCGTTCATTACGTCATCGTATTTCAGCAGGTTTTTGCGAATTTCAAAGTTGCGGCCTTCGACTTTTTGCTGTGCTTTTTCCAGCGCCTTGTTGATCCATGAATGCACGATGGCTTCGCCTTCCTGCAGGCCCAGCTTGACCAGCATGGTATCAATGCGTTCGGACCCGAAAATGCGCATCAGGTCGTCTTCCAATGACAGGAAAAACACACTGGCGCCGGGGTCGCCCTGGCGACCGGAACGTCCGCGCAGCTGGTTGTCGATGCGGCGGCTTTCGTGGCGTTCGGTGCCGACGATGTAAAGCCCGCCGGCGCCAAGCACAACTTGGCGGTTGGTTTCGATCTCTGACTTGATCTTGTTCTCGGTGGCATCGCGCTCAGGTTCGCTGGCGTCTTCAGCAATTTCGTCTTTGACGCGCATATCATAGTTGCCGCCCAGCTGGATGTCGGTGCCGCGCCCGGCCATGTTGGTCGCCAGCGTGACCGCACCGGGCAGGCCTGCGCTTGCGATAATGTGGGCTTCCTGTTCATGGTGGCGCGCGTTCAAAACATTGTGCGGGATGTTTTTTTCTTTCAGCAGGTTCGAGAGGAATTCCGATTTTTCAATGGAAACCGTACCCACCAGCACCGGTTGTTTGCGCTTGTGGCTATCGACAACCAGATCAATGATGGCGTTATGCTTTTCCTTGGCGGTGCGGTAAACCACGTCGTCCTGATCGTCGCGGATGCAATCCAGGTTGGTCGGTAGCTCAACCACTTCAAGGCTGTAAATTTCGGAAAATTCGCCGGCCTCGGTCATGGCGGTGCCGGTCATGCCCGATAGTTTGGGATACATGCGGAAATAGTTCTGGAACGTGATTGATGCCAGCGTCTGGTTCTCGTTCTGGATCGAGACGCCTTCTTTTGCTTCCAACGCCTGATGCAGGCCTTCGGAATAACGCCGCCCTTCCATCATGCGTCCGGTAAACTCGTCAATGATGACCACCTTGTCGTCGTTGACGATGTAATCGGTATCGCGCTGGAACATGATGTGGGCTTTGAGCGCCTGATTAACGTGGTGTACCAGCGCCACGTTGATCACATCATAAAGGTTGCCTTCCTCAAGGTGGCCGGTTTCGCGCAGCAGTTCTTCGACCTTGTCGTTGCCGTCTTCGGTCAGGGTCACGGATTTGGCTTTTTCGTCTTTTTCGTAATCTTCATCCACCAGCTTTGGCACCAGCTTGTCGATGGCATTGTACAGTTCGGATGAATTTTCTGCCGGGCCGGAAATAATCAACGGTGTGCGGGCTTCATCGATCAGGATCGAGTCTACTTCATCGACGATGGCAAACTGAAAATCGCGCTGCGCCATTTCATCAAGGCGGTGCTTCATGTTGTCGCGCAGGTAATCAAAGCCAAGTTCGTTGTTGGTGGCGTAGGTAACATCGGCGCCATAGGCCACTTTGCGTTCCGGATCGGTGAGGTCATGTTTGATGCAGCCGGTCGTTAATCCCAAAAAGCGATAGATGCTGCCCATCCATTCGCTATCGCGTTCAGCCAGATAATCGTTCACCGTCACCACATGTACGCCGCCACCGGTCAGTGCATTTAGATACACCGCCAAGGTCGCGGTCAGCGTTTTGCCTTCACCGGTCTTCATTTCGGCGATCTGGCCCTTGTGCAGCACAATGCCGCCCAGAAGCTGAACATCGAAATGGCGCTGGCCCAATACACGCTTGGCCGCTTCGCGTACCGTAGCAAAGGCTTCAACCAATAAATCGTCCAGCGTTTCGCCGTCGCGAAAGCGCGCTTTCAGCCAGTCGGTGCGGGCTTTCAGTTCGTCATCTGAAAGCGCCTCCAGTTCTGGTTCCAGCGCATTAATGGCGTTTACGGTATTGTTGAGGGTCTTGAGATATCGCTCGTTGGCGGATCCGAACAACCTCTTGGCGATGGCACCGATCATGGGATTGGGATGTCCTTAGGCGTTACAGGCTCTGGCGGGGTGAATCCCCACAGCAGAGAGGCAAGAAGTAGAGTTGCGCGCCCCGTCTGTCAACGCGGTGGGCGCATTTTCTGTGGTTTCCCGGCTAAATAGTTGCTTTTTAACAAGGCGGTAGAATTTTATTTCACCGAGGATTTGACAATCCGACCCCCCACTGGTTATGATGATTTATCCAAAAGGGGCACTAAGTGCCCCTAATTTAAGGCTTATATCGTTCCGCATGCGCAACAAATGGCGAGTGGGATGGGCAAACAAGGCCTTGAATTGAAGGGTTCCAAGGCCGGGTCCGTTATATGTGTGAACCTGGACTTAAAGCCATCTTGAACCCAACAAATGCGAAGGCCACAAAGGTCCGCAAATTGCTCCTGAGGGAAGGGTCACCGCAAAGCGGTGGGCCTGCTCGTATTCATCAAGACCGCCCACGAAGGGGGGGTCTTTAGTGTTCAGGAGAAAATGCATGAGACTGGCTCAACTGGAAAGTATTCGTGTCGTTATTGCCGAAGAAAACCCAAACCTGCGCAAAGGTCTGGTGACGGCACTGAGACAGGCGGGCATGAAAAATGTGTTGGCCACGGGTGATCTGACGCAGGTCCTGGGCACCATCGAAGCCAACCACGTTGACCTGATTATCGGTTCAACCGATGCGCTGGACGGCAAGTTCAACAAATGCATTTTTGATTTGCGCCATCGCCACATCGGCGAAAATCCGTTTATTGTTGTGATGACCCTGATCGCTGATCCCACCACTGAGACGGTGCGCGACGCCATGGACGCCGGGCCGGATCATTTGCTGGCCAAGCCCATCGACTTTGATGTTTTAATCAACCAAATCACGGACCTGACACTTTCTCGCAATCCGTTTGTTGTGACCGCCGATTACATTGGCCCTGACCGTCGTATCAAAGCGCGCCCCGGCACCCAGGTTATTCAGAAGGTCGAAGTTCCCAATCCGTTGCGCCAGCGCATGACCGGTCAAATGCGCGAAACCACCTTAAAACGTGCCATTGAATCGGTCTGGGGTCTGATTAATGAACAAAAGGTCGAACGCCATACCTTTCAGATTAGCTGGTTGTTGGATCGCATCGTGCCCATAGTGGCCGCCAACGAGAGCCACAGCGATGAGTTTGAAAAACTTGCCGAGCGTCTGGTTGTGACCACCAACGATATGTCCAATCGCATCGCCAACACGCGCTATTCACATATTAGCGCCATGTCCATGACGCTGGCCACGCTAAGTGAAGCCGCCAGGAAAAACCAATTTCAGCCCGAAGATCTGCGCTTGTTGATCAAGTTGTCAGAACTGATCAGTGATTGTGTCGAAGCATCGCGCGACCTGGCTGACCCGTCTGTGGAAGAAGAGTTGAATATTCTCAGTATGGCCAAAGTTGCCGCCACCGCTTGAATCCCTTGTACACGGCTTGGCAATATGCTTTATGCCATCAACGCACTTAAACACAGGGGATAACCATGGCCTTTACAATGAACGGGTCCATGAACTGCAAAGTACTGGCGCTCGGCACCGTATTGGCGCTGGCGGTTCCACACGGGCTAATGGCTGCCGAAGACGACCCGGTGGTTGCCACCGTGAACGGGTCCAAAATTTATCTGTCAGAGGTCGAGGAAGCCCGCATTTTGTTGCCGCCGGCACTTCAAAAATCCCCGACAGCCGA
>DAOVVL010000100.1 GCA_030637205.1 Thalassospiraceae bacterium
TTGCCAATTAACAAAAATCAGGTTAACCTCTGCTCCATCCATATTCAGGAGCATCAGCCATGCACGGCGCGTTAAACCAAAAGATGAAGATTGCCAGCCTTCCGCTTGAAGACCTTATCCCCTACGCCAGCAACAGCCGCACCCACTCCGACGAACAGGTGGCGCAGATAGCGGCATCGATCAAAGAATTTGGTTTCAATAATCCGGTTCTGATTGACGAAGAGGGCGGAATCATCGCAGGACACGGCAGAGTATTGGGCGCCCGAAAGCTGGGCTTGACCGATATCCCGACCATCCGCCTCACCCATCTCACCGAAAACCAGCGCAAAGCCTACATCATCGCCGATAATAAACTGGCCCTGAGTGCCGGCTGGGACGTGGATATCCTCACCCTGGAAATGAAGGCACTCGACAGCGAGGGCTTCGACCTTTCCCTGATTGGCTTCGATGAGGGGGAATTGGCAGGATTATTCGCCACCGGTCTGGAAGGCCTCACCGACCCAGACGAAATCCCGGACCTACCCGAGAACCCGGTTTCCAAACTCGGCGACGTGTGGCTCTTGGGCGGACACAGGCTCATGTGCGGCGATAGCACCGACACAACCAACGTGGCGGCCCTATTGGCCGGGGAAAAGGCTGATATGGTGTTCACCGATCCGCCTTGGAACGTGGACTATGGCGCGCCCGGCCGTCAGATTATGAACGACAGCATGAGCGCATCAGATTGGGCAGACTTCTGCGCCCAGACAGCGGTGTCGCTTCGGGCTGCCACAAAGCCAGGCGCGTTGCTCTACTGCGTGATGGGGATGTCCGAGCTGCCTGTGATTGATAAGGCGCTACGAATGGCAGGCTTCCATTGGTCCTCGACAATCATTTGGGCCAAGGACACGTTGGTATTAAGCCGAAAGGACTATCATCTCCAGTACGAACCAATCTGGTATGGCTGGAACTCAGCAGCAGCCCGATTGACGAAAGTTCCGGATCGAAAACAGTCCGACGTTTGGCAGTGCGATCGCCCCAAGAAATCAGAGCTGCACCCCACCACAAAGCCCGTCGAATTGGTGGAGCGCGCAGTCAACAACTCATCCCATCCCGGAGACCTTGTCCTTGATCTATTCGGGGGATCAGGAACCACATTGATCGCCGCACAGCAGACCGGGCGCAAATCATGCCTGATGGAAATGGACCCAAAGTATGCCGACGTGATTATAAAACGCTGGCAGAACTTCACCGGGAAGCAGGCAAAACTTGAGGGCAGCGGGGAAACTTTCTCCCAGCGCGCGGGGATTTCAGAAAATGGCACGTAAAGCCACAGGAAACCCAAACGGACGGCCACCTTTCAAGCCAACGGCTGAGGAGAGAAAGACTGTCGAAATGATGGGGGCTGTCGGGGTGCCGCAGGCAAGCATCGCTATGTGCATAAGGGACGGGATAGACGTCAAAACCCTCAAGGAACATTTCGGACCCGAATTAAAAACGGCCTTAATCAAAGCCAATGCGAAGGTAGCCGGCGCCATGTTCAACAAAGCAATCAAGGGCGATGTGGGTGCAGGACGCTTCTGGCTCAATTGCCGGGCTGGTTGGAAAGAAACCAACGTCAACGAAATGACCGGGAACCCGGTGGTCAATCAGTTTGTGTTTGTCCCGATGGGGGTCGACGATGAACCAAATAAAGATTGAATACGTCCAGAACCTCCACCCCATATTCACCAAAGAGAAGCGCATCAAGATCATTGTCGGCGGGCGCGGTTCGTCTAAATCAACTGGCGTGGCCGATTACGTGGCGGCCAAGGTATCAAGCGGGGAGCTGTGGTGCTGTGCGCGTGAGACCCAGAACTCCATTGAGGAAAGCGTACACCGCACGTTACTTGAGGAAATCGAACGCCTGGGCATATACGGATTTGAGGATACCAAGACCGGGATTAAGCACCTCGACACCGGGGGCCGTACATTCTACCGCGGGCTATCGCGCAATATCACGGCCCTGAAATCTACCCTGTCGGGCATTGACGGCCTGTGGATTGAGGAAGGAGAGGATATCTCCCACGACACCCTTAGGGTTCTCACCGCCTCTGTGCGCCTGAATGCGACCGACACAGCCCGCAAGATAGCCGGCGAAGAGATCAAGCTTCCTGAGATCATCATCACCATGAACCGGGGCACACGGGCCGGGGCTATCGCTGAGAAGTGGCTGGCCCGAGCCGAGCGGGATCTGGGGCGTTGTGGGTTCTATGAGGACGAGAACATTATGGTAGTCGAAATGAACTACACCGACATGCCAAAGGGCTGGTTTCTTGAGTCGGGGCTGGAATCGGAACGCCGGGACGACGAAGAGAAAATGTCACGGGCGGAATATGATCACAAATGGGGCGGCACCTATCTGGACGAGATCGAAGGAACGATTATCAAAACCGAGTGGTTCGATGCTGCGATCGATGCCCACCTGAAGCCCAACCTCGCCGAGATATTCAAGCCCCATGGTGCCGTTATCGCGTCGCATGATCCGTTTGACGATGGCAACGATGCCGGGGGTTTCGCCATACGCCATGGCTCAATCATCACACAGGTAGATTCCAAGACCTCGGGCGAGATCGATGAGGTGTGCGATTGGGCCACAGGGCTGGCTATCGTTGCTGGGGCTGATTGGTTCACATGGGACGGGGATGGCATGGGAACGGGCCTCAAGCGCCAGGTGGCCTTAGCTTTCGAAGGAACCAAGACTAAGTACCACATCTTCAAGGGTTCCCTTTCCGGCTCAGGTCAGGATAACGCCGAGCGCGTGTATATGCCCGCGGGCGGGGACAAGGACACCCAACCCAAGACTTACGCCGAAACCTTCAAGAACAATCGTGCGCAGTATTATTCCGAACTGGCCCGGCGGTTTTTCAACACATACAACTGCGTGGTGAAGGGCAAATACGTGGACCCCGACGATATGATCAGCCTTGCCAGCGCAGGGATTGAGGACATGACGGGCCTCAGAACACAGCTTTGCCGCATCCCGCGCAAGCCGAATGGAACAGGTCTGGTCCAGATTATGAGCAAGGTTGAAATGGCCAAATTAAAAATCTCTTCCCCAAACGAGGGGGACGCGGTTATGATGAGCCTGTTTTCGCCAACCGAGGCAGCCCAATTCAAGGGCCTAGATTTTGATGGATGGAATGGTTGATGGTAGACTTTGCAGACCACCAGGAAGTTGTGACGCTTTTCAACGAGGCCCAGCGGGTCGAAACCGACAACCGATCGCGCGCCGCTGATGCCCACAGTTTCATCGACGACCCATCAGGCCAGTGGGAAACCAACTTCACCACTGACGACAAAAAGCCCCGCTACACCTTCGACCTCGTTACTCCTATCGTTGAACAGATCGCCGGCGAAATGGAGCAGGCCGACTTTGATATCCGGATTAAACCAGCCGGCGGCGAAGCCACCAAAGATGATGCTCAGTTGATTGATGGCATGATCCGAAACATCGAAAACATATCGGGCGCCAGCGATATCTTTAATGCCGCCGGGCGCAGCATGGTAACGTCCGGGATTGATGGGTGGCGTGTGGAGCAGAGGTTTGTCGATCATAACAGCTTCGACCAAGACCTGGTTATTGCCCCCCTGCTTGATTTTGCCAACCGGGTCTGGTTCGACCCCAACGCCAGAAAGCAGGACAAGTCAGACGCTAAATATTGCTTTGTCATCCAGCCCATCGGCAAAGAGGAATACAAAGAAAAATTTCCCGATGGTTCCGAGCAATCGGTGAGCGGCAATAGCGGGTCGATTTGCTCCACCGATTCAAATGCCGATTGGGGCTATAAGCCCGACGATATTTTCATCGGCCAGATTTATTTCAAGAAGGAAGTGAAGCGCGACATTCACCTGTTATCCGATGGCCGCGTGGTTGAGGATGACGAGGACTTCGCGCAGATCAAAGATGATCTGGCCTTGAACGGAATCGTGGTCGAGCAGACCCGCAGTCGTCCCAAGATCGTTGTGGTATCACGCCTGTTCGATGCAAACGATTGGCTGATTGGCGAAGAGGATACCGTGTTCAGTTGGATCCCTGTAATCCCGGTCTATGGCAACTACAAGATCAACCGCAACAAAACCATGTATCGTGGCGTCGTCCAGAAGCTGATGGACCCCCAGCGCGTGATGAATTACAGCCTCAGCCGTGAAATTGAAGAGGGCGCCCTTGCCCCTCGGGCCAAGTTCTGGATGACCACCAAACAGGTGGCTGGGTTCGAGGATACAATCCAGACCTTGAACACGAATGCCGACCCGGTCCAGCTTTACAACTTTGACTCCGACGTCCCCGGCATCCCTGGCACCACCGGTGGGGCGACCGTAAACCCCGGCCTTCGCACCATATCTCTGGCCATGAAGGATATGATCAGCTTCTCCGCTGGTTTGTTCGCGGCCAATATGGGAGACAACCCGGGCCTGCAATCTGGCATTGCCATTGAACGGCTGCAGAACAAGGGCGACACTGGAACTGTCAACTATTTCCAATCTCAAGAGATCGGCATCTGCCATACCGCGCGCATCATCGTTGATGCCCTTGGGCGCGTTTATGATACCAAACGCATGTCCCGCATCCTGCAGGAAGACGGCTCGTTCGATATGAAGATGCTGAACGATATGGAACTCGACCAAGAGACCGGAGAACTGGTCAAGGTCAACGACTTGTCCAAGGGCAAATACGATGTGACATGTTCCGCCGGCCCATCATTCCAGAACAGGCAGCAGGAAGCTGTCCAAGGCATTGTCGAGGCGTCAAGCGTTAACCCTGAGATCAGCCTTGTGGGCAGCGATATCCTGATGAAAAACATGACCTTCCCCGGCTCCGAACAGATCGGCGATCGCTTGAGGGCGCAGCTATTCGACCAAGGCATGATCCCGGTCGACCAGATGACCGATGAGGAAAAAGAAGAAATGCTGGAAGCCCAGGCAGCACGGGAAGCGCAGGGCGACCAACCGACCCCGGACCAGATGATCGGTGAGGCCGAGCTTATCAAAGCCCAGAACGAACAGGACAAAACTCAGATCAGCGTTCAGGAAAAGAGCCAGAATATTCTGTTGGCCCAGAACCGAGAGCGCCGCGAGGACGCCAAGTTCAGGGAATCAGTGAGAAGCGGCGCCGCTACCTTCGCCCAGACCGAACAGCAGAACCAGTTCGAGCGCATCGCCGCCACCCAGAAGCAGCAATCAGTGGACCAACAGGCTTTGCTTGATTCGGTGAAGACCATGGCCGAGACCCTGAAACTTATTCAGGAGGCCGCCCAAGGCCCCGTGGTGGGGCCGGGCTTCGTCCAGAACGTCAAGGAGCAGTCAGACCTCGTGACTGATGCCCAAGACGCCCTGGAGCGCGGTGGGAGTTAATCTTCCCTAAGCGGAAGGTGGAAGACCATTCCATTCTGGCAAGTGCCTGAGATGGCGTATTTGCCCTCATAATACCATTTGTATGGTTCGCCGTTGCAGAACGTGCCGCGCAAGGAAGCGGACTTTTCAACGTGGCCGTTGAGCTTCCAGTTTTCATAATCGGCCCGGTCAGGGTCGATGGTGTTTTTGTCGCTGGCACAGGCCGATACGGCCAATACAAGCGCGATAGTCAATAAATGTTTCAATTTGTTTCTCCATATCCAGCTTTGGTTAAAAGGAACTTGGACCGATTCATCCGGCCTCTGGCCCGGTCAATCGCCTCAAGGGTCTTGGGAGGGATGCTGATTGACAGCTTGATGGCGGGGCCACCGGGCTTCTTGGGTCTGCCGGGCTTGCGTTTCATCATTCGTATTGAACCTCCATTGCATGATCCCTCAGAGTTTCCGCATACATGAGCCGATCCTTCGGGGTGGTGTTGTTTGTCCACATGGTGATGCTTCCGTCTTCGTTTTCGGCAACGATTATGAAATGCTTAACCTCATGTAAACATTCAAGAAACTTTGCAGCTATCGCGTCCGCATTATCAACGGAATTGTTTAGCATTTCGATTTTGCTCACAGGTCTAAATCCTCTTTTTACGCGATACATTCATTCAGCAAGCTGGGGTATTCCCAGCCGGAATGCACTCGCTGATCTTTCTTCGGGTCCATTTCTCGCTTCAACGCATCAAGCTGTCGGTATGAACACACCAAAATCGTCTTGTTGTTCAGCATGAATGGGGCGGCGTCTTTAAATTCCGGATAGGTGCCCTCAATGTAGGGCGTAATTGGGAGCCAGCGGGCAAGCCAACAGATCATTGGATGCGCCTTGAACTGGCGTGTTCGCATTCTCCCAGCAGGCTCTTGAGGCCACGGTTCAAACGTCTTAATTTTGATGCCAAACATATCCACTGGAAAACCTCGTTCCATTCAAATCGGGTGGGGCATTCTGTTGCTAGGTTGCCCCGGACCGCGCCGGCCTAATTAGGCTGCAATGCGGCTCTCAACCGCTTGGTTTTCATTTGCGTTTACAAATGATTTACAAATGCGCGCTGATAATGAAACACGCGCCACAATTAAAACCACACCGAATAGAAAAGTCAACACCGAAATGAACAGGTTTGACAGATTAACCAACTAGTGGTTAAACTTCCCCCACGCCAATAACGGCGGTGAATCCTACCTATTGAGGGCAATATGACTGAACAAACCGCGCTGCAAGCAGAAGACGAACAGAATGGGGAAGCCCAGGCTGCAGAAGCTCCTGCCGAAGCCACCGAATCAGCACCGGTGGAAAATGAGGACGACACGACCAACGACAACACCGATCAGGAAGAAGGCGGCGAAGCGAAAGCAGCACCTTTTACCCCTGAACAACAGGCCATTTTCGATAACGCGATTGGCAAGAAAGTCGGAGCTACCAGGGCCGCCGAACGACGGGCGGAGGCAGCCGAAGCAAGGGCTGCTGAATTGGAAGCCAACCAACCTATCGAAACACGGCCTGATATCCCCCCCATGCCGGATCAATTCGCCGACGGTTTCGACGAAAAGTTAAAAGCACGGGACCAGGCAATCGCCAAA
>DAOVVL010000338.1 GCA_030637205.1 Thalassospiraceae bacterium
CGGCTTCGGCCCGATCAGCGGCCCACATCATCAGGTTGACGGCGTTGGAGCTGTCGCCCCGAACAAAGTATGGCTTCTTGGTACCTTCGGGTGGTTTGATCGGGAATTGCAGCGCAACCGCATCGCGGAAAGTATCCAGCGCGCGGGGAATGTGGCCGTTTGCTGATACGTAGGAATTAAATACGCCAACCTTCTGAATTTCTGTTGTATCCAGCTCTTTAGCTGCATCGTGTTTCACGTCCTTGAACGGATCGTCCCAGATGATCTGAAATGCGATGTCGGTATCGTTATAAAGTGCGCGCACGGTGACCATTTCCACAGACGGATTCTGCCAGCGCGGCGCAACGACCACTTGACCGGTCAGCTTCATATCCATGCGTTCAGCCGTGGCCCACGCCGCATCCGTGGGGTCCAGCGGCACATCGCCTTCAATGGGGATGGCTTTCAGCACTTGGTGGTCGGTGCGCTGGTATTGCAACGACTTGATGAAGTTGGCCAGTGCCCAACGATCTTCTTCGGACATGGTTTTTACGAACGACGGCATGGGCGTGCCCGAAATGCCGGACGTAAAGCGCATGTAAATATCTTCGACTTCCGAGCCGCCCTTGATCTTCCACGGGTGGGTCACATTGCGAATACGGATCGGGAAGCCCCAGTCATCCTTGCGAAATTCCTTGTTGCCGTCACCGCGGCCGGATTTGCCGTGGCAGCTCCAGCATTTGGCGGCTTCAAACGCTTTTTTACCCTGCTCAACCAGTTCCGGGCTATAGGGCGGGCGATTGGCCGGAAGCGCCAACACCAGGTTATTGATGACGGGATCGAATTCCGGATCATCAAATTCGGGAACAAATTTCTTGATGTACGCGATGACCGCCCAGCGTTCTTGTTCGCTGAGACCATTTTTGATCAGGTCGTTATCAAACGCCTGCATACCGGTTCCGGGAAGGCCACGGCTAACGGTACGGAACATATCTGCATCCGTTGGCAGTTCACCCGATACCGTGGTGCGGAATTTGAACGTACCCAACGTGAAATCGCGCGGACGCGGATCCATGTATTGCGCCGCCGGGCCATTACCATCGCCCATCAGGCCATGGCAGAAACTGCAGCGTTGCAGATAGGTCTGCTGGCCCTGGGCCAGAAACTCAGGCGTAACTTCGGGCATCGGTGCCTTGGCAACCGTATCGGCCACCGCCACGCCATTAAGACCGCCCGCAAATCCCATCGTGCCAACCAGCATCCCAGCGGCAAGAAGACGTTTAAGCATTTTCATCATCCCTTGCATCAGTGTTTCTCCGGTATGCGTGGCGTTTTCTCAGCCAGGTTGTATTCCGCCATGATGATCTTCCAGCGTTCATCGTCGGTCAGGCTGAGCTTCCATTCGGGCATGGCTGAATCCCACGGCGTGGCTTCCAACGGCAAACCAACGCCGCCGTTTTCAACGCGCCAGAAGGTGTAGCCTTCAACAATTGTTTCCAGCGTGCCGTTATCAGTAAAGTTGATCGGCCGCAGCTTGTAGCCATCGGCCATCGGGCCATCGCCCGCTACGCTGTCGCCATGGCACGGACGGCAGTTCATGGCGTAAAGCGCCCTGCCCTCGACCAGATGTTTTTCGATCAATGCGTCGCGCGCTGTTTTCATGTCAGGCTCGCCCGACTTCAGTGCGTCCAGAAACTTGTTCATCGGCGGCGTGGCGATAAATTCAAGCATATGATCGGGCCCGGTTTCATCCATCCAGAAGCTGATGTCTTCATCCAATTGTTCGATGAAGGCGACTTCGCCGGATTTGGCCTGTTCAACAAACGCTTTCACCATTGCGTCGCTGGGGGCGGCGAACGGATTTGTTTTGTCTTCGTACGCTTTCGGGAAGTTCGACGACGGATGCTGGATGCGCAATGACACAGCCATTTCGGCCCTGGGCACCAGATAATCGTAAGTCTGCCAACCGGCGATCAGCGGAATTGCCACTAAAATTACGGTGCGCACCGCCTTGCCGTATCCGCCGCGCAACATTTTCTTGATCGGTGCCATGAACTCATCAAGGAATTCATCGGAAAATGTCACCAGCAGGAAAAGTGCGATCAGCGTCAGCGCCATATAGAAAAATATCAGCGTTGTTGGCACCGGCAGCGGGAACGGCATACCGGTAATTTCACGCGAAGCCGCCGGAATCCCCCACTTGACGAAGGCATAGATCGCCACCAGCGTAATGGCGGTTGACCAGAAGCGGTTGATTTTAGGTTTTGCCATCATTTATCTCCGCTCACTTCTCTTCGCCTTTTTGCATCACCAGAAACGACATCAGATCCTGGAAATCCTTGACCGTCATGGCCTCGGAAAGATCATCAGGCATGATCGATGCGTTTTCGTCTTTGGTGATCGTTTTGATATTGGCCTTGTCGATGCTGACGGCATCGCCGGTGGCTTTGGTAATTTCAACCGATGCCGCTTCATCGGCGGTCTTGATGCCGATGGTCTTGCGACCGTCTTTTTCTTCGACCGTGTAGGTGTCATAGCCAAGCGTAATGGCCTTGGCGGGCAACAGGATATCGTCGCTGAGAATGTCGAGCTTTTTAAGACC
>DAOVVL010000295.1 GCA_030637205.1 Thalassospiraceae bacterium
AAAAAATCGGACAAGGATATGGGAATGCCATCAAGGATGCGCTTGAGCATGGCCACCGATGGGTTGGTGCGGTTATTTTCAATCAGCGAAATGATGGCGTTGGTCACGCCCGATTGCGCGGCCAGCGCACGCTGAGACAAGCCTTTGGTACGGCGCAACTGACGCAGTCGCGTGCCAACATCACTATCATGAGCCATAAGCAATCACCCTGTTAAATATATGACTAAATAATAGTGAAATATTCAGTGAAAACAAGGTGATATAATTTACTATGAAACCATTATTCAAAGGATGCCACGCCTGATAGCGTGCTGTTATTCGTTCATCACAATCGCACCCGATCCAGGAGAAGCCCCATGCCCGAAGGCAGCCTAAAACTGAACGATCTTGAAGCCTATTGGATGCCGTTCACGGCAAATCGTCAGTTCAAATCTGCGCCGCGTATGTTGGTCGCCGCCAAGGACATGCACTACACCACCGACGATGGTCGCCAAATTCTTGATGGCACCGCCGGGCTTTGGTGCTGCAACGCCGGGCATGGCCGCGCGCCCATTGTCGAAGCCATCCAGAAACAAGCCGCCCAGATGGATTATGCGCCACCGTTCCAGATCGGCCATCCCGATGCGTTCGAACTGGCCAACCGTCTGGTTGAAATTACACCTGCAGACCTGAACCACGTGTTTTTCACCAATTCAGGATCGGAAAGCGTGGACACCGCCCTGAAAATGGCGCTGGCCTATCACAAAGCAAACGGCGAAGGCACCCGGACCAAGTTTATCGGTCGCGAAAAGGGCTATCACGGCGTCGGCTTTGGCGGCATTTCGGTGGGCGGTTTGGGCAACAACCGCAAACAGTTTGGCAACCAACTGCCCGGTACCGATCATTTGCCGTTCTTTTACGACCGGACCAAGCAAGGCTTTTCCAAGGGCGCCCCGACCACGGGTGCAGAGGCCGCCGATGCGCTGGAAAACCTGGTGGCGCTGCACGACGCGTCTACCATTGCTGCCGTCATCGTGGAACCCATGGTCGGCTCAGCCGGTGTGTTCATTTCGCCCGAAGGGTACCTGAAGCGTCTGCGCGAAATTTGCGACAAATACGGTATCTTGCTGATCTTTGATGAAGTCATCACCGGGTTTGGTCGCTTGGGATCAAGCTTTGCCGCTACGCATTATGATGTGCAGCCCGATTTGATGACCACCGCCAAGGGCCTGAATTCCGGTACCGTGCCCATGGGTGCCGTGTTTGCCCATGACCGCGTTCACGATGCAATCGTAAACGGCGCGCCTGATAATATGATCGAATTATTTCACGGCTACACCTATAGCGCCCACCCGGTTGCGGTGGCATCGGCACTGGCAACGCAAAAACTATACAAGGATGAAGGCTTGCTGGAACGCGCACGCGAACTTGCCCCCTATTGGCAGGATGCCATTCACAGCCTGAAAGGCACCAAGCATGTCATCGACATTCGCAATGAAGGTTTGGTTGGCGGTATCGAGTTGGAGCCGCGTCCCGGCAAACCCACGGCGCGCGCATATGATGTGTTCGTGAATGCCTTTGAAAAGGGACTACTGATCCGCACCACCGGTGATATAATAGCCCTTAGCCCACCGCTGATCATATCAAAAGCACAGATCGACGATCTGTTTGGTATGATTACAGATATTTTGAAAACGACTGATTAACAACGGACCCCCAAAAAATGACCCATCAATTATCACACTTCATCAACGGCGAAGCCGTCTCTGGAACCAGCGGTCGCACCGCTGAAGCCTTCAACCCTGCCACCGGCGAGGTTGACGCAATTGTGCCGCTGGCCAGCAAGGCCGAGGTTGAAAGCGCCATCGCAAGCGCCGAAGCAGCCTTTCCTGCATGGTCAAACACACCTGCTGCACGTCGCGCACAGGTATTGTTCAAGTATCGCGAACTGCTGATGGCCAATTTGGACGAAGAGGCCGGACTGGTGTCACGCCAGCACGGCAAAACGCTTCCCGATGCCAAGGGTGAAGTGATCCGCGGCCTCGAAGTGGTGGAATTTGCCAGCGGCATTCCGCACATCATGAAAGGTGAGATGAGCGAACAGGTAGCAGGCAAGGTCGATACCTATTCGAGCCGCCAGGCGCTGGGTGTGGTGGCGGGCATTACGCCATTTAATTTCCCGACCATGGTGCCCATGTGGATGTTCCCCATGGCCATTGCGTGTGGCAACACCTTTATCCTCAAACCATCCGAGCGCGACCCCGCAGCCACCATCCGTTTAGTCGAACTGATGTTTGAGGCCGGCCTTCCGCCGGGTGTGTTGAATTTGGTCAACGGCGACAAGGAAGCGGTGGACACATTGCTCACCGATCAGCGCGTCAAAGCCATCAGCTTCGTTGGTTCTACCGCGGTCGGCAAATACATTTACGAAACCGGTTGCGCAAATGGAAAGCGCGTTCAGGCGCTGTGCGGTGCCAAGAACCACGCCATCATCATGCCCGATGCGGACATGGGTATGACCGTCGATGCCCTGATGGGGGCAGCGTACGGATCAGCGGGCGAACGCTGCATGGCGATCTCGGTCGCGGTCGCGGTCGGCAGTGACACGGCAGACGATCTAATCAAACGCTTAGGCCCCAAGGTTCAGGCGTTAAAAGTTGGCCCTTATACGGACGAAGCTACCGAAATGGGGCCGGTTGTTACCCATGATGCCAAGGAACGTATCGAAGGCTATATCCAGTCCGGCGTTGATGAAGGCGCCACGCTGGTGGTTGATGGCCGTGGGCTTTCACTTCAGGGTTACGAAAACGGATACTTCACCGGCGGCTCACTTTTTGACAACGTCACCGAAGACATGAAGATTTATAAGGAAGAGATCTTCGGCCCCGTGTTGGCCGTGGTTCGCGCTGAAAATTACGAACAAGCGCTGCGACTGGTCAACGAGCATGAATACGGCAACGGTGCCGCCATTTTCACCCGTGACGGCGATGCGGCGCGTGATTTTGTGAACCGCGTTCAGGCGGGCATGGTCGGCGTAAACGTGCCGATCCCGGTTCCGGTGGCGTATCACAGCTTTGGTGGCTGGAAGAATTCACTGTTTGGCGATCACCACATCCACGGCATGGAAGGTGTGCGCTTTTACACCAAGCTCAAAACCACCACCGCGCGTTGGCCTTCTGGCGTGAAAGACGGTGCC
>DAOVVL010000162.1 GCA_030637205.1 Thalassospiraceae bacterium
CTTAATCGCGCGCCAAAGGCGTAACAGAAATGGCGCCATTTTGCTGTCGCTTTTGTTGGTTGGGGGTTGCACCTCAATCACGGTGCCAGATGCGCTGAACCCCACCAAATGGGACTTCTTTTCCGATGCGCCCAGCGCGGTTGCAGTTGAAGGTGAAAATCAGGGCTTGGCTGGCGATAGCGAAGCCCCGGCGCCCGCTGCAAGCACGGCTGCGGCTGATGGCGGATTGAGCAGCGATAGCTCGGCCGTATATGCATCAGACGCCATTGCCCGCCAGGATGCACCGCGCGATGTGTTGAGCGCGTCATCCGATGCACCCACATCGGCCCCGCTAACCTCCCAAGTTGCCGTGACGCCTGAGCGCCCGATGCCGGCCCAGGCACCAGCCCCGGCCCCGGTTCCCACGACGGCTGTGAAAATGGCCGAAGCGCCACCACCACCGGCTGCGGTTGCGCCGCGCCCGGTGATCCAGCCGGCGCCCGTGCCTAAAACTTCCACCCTGCAGGCACCAAGCGCCCCGCAGCTGTCACTGCGCCAGCCTGCCAATGCAATGGCTCCGACCCGTGATACGTTCGAGACCATCGTGATTACATCCGATGGTATTGAAGATCAAAGGCCGTCCGTCATCGTTGCGCCGCAAGCCCAAGCCCCGGCCACTTCAATCGCGCCCACATCAAGTGCGGGCAGCAATGTGCGCTTCCCCCAACCGGGTGCCACCACCAGCGGCACTCCGGCACCGATCAGCGTCGGCGGCATGTTGCGTGTTGCCACCATCTATTTTGCCAACAATTCAGCAGCCCTGGATGCGCGTGAAGGCGATATTCTTTCCGCCGTCGCCCAGCTGCACCGTGAACGCGGTGGGCGGGTTATGGTGGTTGGCCATGCCAGTTCGCGCACTGCCGACATGGAATATGTCAAACACGCCATGACCAACTTCCAGATCTCGCTGGGCCGTGCCAACTCGGTCGCGGCGGGGCTTCGCAGCCGGGGTGTGGCCGAGGACAATGTCCGGGTCCACGCGGTATCTGACACCGTGCCGCTTTATTTTGAAGTGATGCCGTCGGGTGAAGCTGGAAACCGTCGGGTCGAAATCTATCTGGCACCTTGAGGCTTGGGGCGATTGCCCCAAAATAACTCGATTTCCCCATTTTTTGGCCTTTTTTAGTGCCTAAAACAGGGAATAGGGCCTGATTGCACGTTCTTTCTTTTGCAATGGCTTGTGCAACGGCTAACCGTCTGGCAAAACTTGCTTATGGAACAGGAATTTCACCGTATCCGGCGTTTGCCGCCTTATGTGTTTGCCGAGGTAAACACCATGAAGGCGCGTGCCCGCGCGGCTGGTGAAGACATCATCGACTTTGGCATGGGCAATCCCGATCAGCCGACGCCCGCTCACATCGTTGAAAAGCTGGTTGAAACGGTTGCGAACCCCAAGACCCACCGCTATTCAAACTCGCGCGGTATTCCGGGTTTGCGCAAAGCCTTTTCAGAATATTACGAGCGCCGCTTTAACGTATCCATTGATCCTGAAAAAGAAGCCATCGTCACGCTGGGTTCCAAAGAAGGGCTGGCCAATCTGGCAAGTGCCGTCACCAGCCCCGGCGATGTGATCTTGGTGCCCAATCCCAGCTATCCGATCCATCAGTTCGGCTTCATCATTGCAGAAGCCGCGGTGCGCAACATTCCGGTCACGCCCGATGAGACATTTTTTGAAGCCCTTGAGCTGGCCGTTCAACATTCGGTGCCCAAGCCGCGCATGATCGTGATTAACTATCCCAACAACCCGACAGCCGAGGTTGTGGATCTGGCATTTTATGAACGCGTGGTGGACTTCTGCCGCTTTCACGAAATTTATGTGCTGTCCGATCTGGCATACTCGGAAATTTATTTCGACAACAACCCGCCGCCTTCGATCCTTCAGGTCAAGGGTGCGAAGGACATTGCGGTTGAATTTACATCCATGTCCAAAACGTATTCCATGCCCGGTTGGCGCATCGGATTTGGTGCCGGCAACCCGGCGCTGATTGCGGCGCTGACGCGCATTAAATCATATCTGGATTACGGTGCGTTTACGCCCATTCAGGTGGCAGCGGCGGCAGCCCTGAACGGCCCGCAAGATTGCGTGGATGATATTCGCGCCCTTTATAAAGACCGTCGTGACGTTTTGATCGAAGGTTTGCAGGGCGCCGGTTGGGATGTGCCCAGCCCGCCCGCGACCATGTTCGCGTGGGCGCCGATCCCGCCCGCGTTCAAGCATCTGGGTTCGCTTGAATTTTCCAAGCTGTTGTTGCGTGAAGCACAAGTGGCGGTCGCGCCCGGTATCGGCTTTGGTGAACACGGTAATGATTTTGTGCGCTTTGCGTTTGTAGAAAACAAACACCGCAGCCGTCAGGCGATCCGTTCCATCAAATCGTTTCTCGATAATTACGATCAGGTTATCGCTGACGCTGAAAAACATCGCGCGGAGGTCCGCTGATGTCCGATATCCTGAAAGTCGCGATTGCCGGTCTCGGCACCGTTGGTGTTGGCACCGTCAAGATTTTGCAACAACACGCCGACGTGCTTGCCAAACGCTGTGGCCGCCCGGTCAACATCGTCGCGATCAGCGCGCGCGATCATAACAAGGATCGCGGTGTCGATCTGTCAGGCTACCAGTGGTATTCCGACGCAGCCGAAATGGCCCGCGATGCTGATTGTGATGTGGTGGTGGAACTGATCGGCGGATCGGAAGGTATTGCCAAAGACGCGGTCGAGGCGGCACTGAACGCGGGGCGTCATGTGGTCACGGCCAACAAGGCACTGGTGGCGCACCACGGCACCGAACTTGCCTGCCTGGCCGAAAAAAATGGTGTGTCGCTGAATTATGAAGCCGCCGTTGCCGGTGGCATTCCCATCATCAAGACGGTTCGCGAAGGTCTGGCGGGAAATAGCCTCAGCCGCGTTTATGGCATCCTGAACGGAACATGTAATTACATTCTGACCACCATGCGTGAAACCGGGCGCGACTTTGATGACGTTCTGGCCGATGCGCAAAAGCTGGGCTACGCCGAAGCCGACCCGGCCTTTGATATTGATGGTGTTGATGCCGCGCACAAGCTGGCGATCCTGGCGTCCGTTGCATTTGGAACCGAAGTCGATTTTGATGCCGTCCACGTGGAAGGCATTCGCCACATCAACGCCATGGACATCCAGTTTGCTGATGAACTGGGTTACAAAATCAAGCTGTTGGGTATCGCCACGAAAGTGAACGCCACCATCGAGCAACGCGTGCATCCGTGCATGGTTCCCGAAGGCGCGCCGGTATCCACGGTCGAAGGCGTGTTCAACGCGGTGGTCTGTGACGGCGATTTTGTCGATACCATCATGCAGGAAGGCCGCGGCGCCGGCGAAGGCCCGACCGCATCTGCCGTCATGGCAGACGTTATGGATATTGCGCGCGGAATTTCCGTGCCGACCTTTGCCGTGCCTGCGACGCAACTCCAGAAACTTCCGACCCGGCCCATGGCTGAACGTCGCGGCGCGTACTATGTGCGCCTGATGCTGGTCGACGAACCCGGCGTGTTCGCCGATGTGGCGGCAGCCCTTCGTGACCATGAGGTTTCGATGGAACAACTGCTGCAACGCATGCGCGATCCGGGCGAAGCCGTGCCGGTGGTGATCACCACCCACGACACCACCGAAGCCGATATGGTCAACGCGCTGAACGCCATCGCGGCGCTCGACACCGTGACCGAAGCACCTTGCATGATCCGCATCGAAACCTTTTAGGCCAAGGTGCATTTTATGCCGTCGAGCGCCAACCCCCAGGAAGACGCACTTGAGGGCAAGACCTCGTTAACCGGACGCCACTGGACCTTGCGCGAAGTTAATGCGCGCGAAGCACTGGCCATTTCGCAGCGCCTTCGCGTGCCGGAAATAGTTGGCCGGGTGATGGCGGCGCGCGGTATCGCGCTGGATACGGCTGAAGATTTCCTGTCGCCCCGTCTTAAAACCCATCTGCCCGACCCTGCACACTTGCTCGATATGGACACGGCGGCTGAGCGCATTGCGCGCGCGGTGATGGAGGGTGACGTGATCGCCATCTTCGGCGCTTACGATGTCGATGGCGCCACGTCGTCGGCGTTGCTGAAACTGTATCTTCAATCGGTGGGCGGCATCGTGCGGGTGTATATCCCCGATCGCCAGAAAGAAGGCTACGGTCCAAACACGCAAGCCATGTTGCAACTGAAAGCCGAAGGTGCGGCGGTGGTCGTGACGGTCGATTGCGGCACGGCGGCGTTCGATGCGTTGCAAGCTGCCAGTGATGCCGGGCTGGACGTGATCGTGGTCGATCACCACGAAGCGCAAACGAAACTTCCCAAGGCGTTGGCGGTGGTCAACCCCAAACGCATTGATGAAACCAGTCCGCACACGCAATTGGCGGCGGTGGGCGTTGCGTTTTTAGTGGTGGTGGCGATCAACCGCCAGCTTCGCGAACTAAACTGGTTTTCAGGTGAGCGCGTGGAGCCTGACCTGACCCAATGGCTGGACATCGTGGCGCTGGGAACCGTGTGCGATGTGGTGTCGTTAAGTGGCGTTAACCGCGCATTGGTATCGCAAGGCCTGAAGGTCATGGCGAAGCGACGCAATATTGGGCTAAGGGCGTTATCGGACGTGGCCAAGATCAAGGAACTGCCCACCGCCTATCATTTGGGATTCGTTTTAGGCCCGCGCATCAATGCGGGCGGGCGGGTTGGCCAGTCGGATCTGGGGTCGCGCCTGCTTTCAACTTCCAATGCGGATGAAGCCACGCAACTGGCCGAGACGCTTGACGCCCTGAACCATGAACGCCGCGCGATTGAGGCCGATGTGCTGGAACAGGCCTTGGCCCAGGTCGAAGGTAAACTGGCGGGCGCTGAGCCGGGTGCGTTTGTGATGGCGGCGGGCGCGGGCTGGCATCCCGGTGTGGTCGGCATCGTGGCCTCACGATTGAAAGAACGCTTTAACCGCCCGGCGGCGGTGGTCAGTCTGGATGGGGACGTGGGTACCGCGTCGGCCAGATCTGTCAGCGGTGCGGATTTGGGCGCGGCGGTCATCGCGGCGCGTGAGCAAGAATTGATCATCAAGGGCGGCGGTCACGCCATGGCGGCCGGCTTCACCGTGGCAACCGATAAACTGGATGCGCTTGAAGCATTTATATGTGCGCGCATGAAAGCAGCCATTGGCGAAAACCAACCCCCGCCAAGCTTGCGCCTTGATGGCCTGTTGGCGCTGGGCGGTGCCAATGTGGC
>DAOVVL010000340.1 GCA_030637205.1 Thalassospiraceae bacterium
CCAGGCCACCAAATGCTGGCAATATTCTTCGGCCCAAACCTTCCCATGCACCGGCCGAGCCCAGAACCATGCGTGATCGGGTCGGTGGAACGTAAAGGCATTGGCGCGACTGGAGCGGGGTGAACATGTTGTCGCGCAACAGCCTTGAAAGCTGGCCCGGTGAATAGGGTTGGCCATGGGCAAAGGGGGTGCGCTCCAGCCGGGACCAGATGCCGCGCCGGTTGGGCGCAACGATCAGCAATCTGCCGCCTTCGCTTAACACCCGCCACACTTCGCGCAGCATGGGGCGCAACTGTTCGCTGCATTCCAGCGCATGGGCCAAAATCACCCGGTCCTGACTGAGATCGGCAAACGGTAAATCGGCTTCGTCGACCAGCGTGCTTAAACCGTCTTCTTCAGGCGGCCAGTGCAAAACGCCCTGGCGCGCCGGCATGGCGGCGATGGTGCGGGTCGCTTCGGGGCGAAATACCCCTAAAAGCGGCGTGGTATATCCCAGCCCCAAGACGTTCATGCCTGAGACGTCAGGCCAGATGTCGCGCGCGTTGGCACGCATGACCCGGCCAGCCACACGGCCAAGGTTGGATGCATAAAAATCACGAAGGTCTACGGCGTCAATCCACATGGGCCTAGTGTAGCAAAGCTTGGCAAAAGGCAAAGCTCTGTTCGCTTGCGCCTGTGGGCGGGCGTGATAATCTTGGGGCTCTGAAAAATCGGGTTTATATCCATAAGCCCCTAAAGGAGCAAATTGCATTGGCTGGTCTTGATGTTCAAATCGTCGCGGTATTAAACGACAACTACGTCTTTCTGGCTCGCGATCAGGACACCGGGGCGGTGGCGGTGGTGGATCCGGCGGTCGATACGCCTGTGCTTGAAGCCGCCGAGGCGCTGGGCTGGAACATTTCGCACATTCTGGTCACCCATCCGCATTACGATCACATCGGCGGGATCGAAGTCATCAAGGCCAAAACCGGCGCACGTGTCATTGGTGCTGCGGGCGACGTCGATACCATCCCCGGTATCGACCAGACCGTTGCCGACGGTGAAAGTATTCGCATCGGTCATGCCAAGGCCCATGTGATTGGCGTGGCCGGGCATACCCAGCACCATGTGGCATACTGGTTTGAAGACGCGGGCGTTTTATTTCCCGGCGATACGTTATTTTCACTGGGCTGTGGGCGCCTGTTTGGCGGCACGGCCATCGAGATGTGGGCGTCGCTCAAAAAACTTCGCGCCCTTCCGGCCAACACGCTGATCTATCCAGCCCATGAATACACCAATGCCAATGCAGACTTCGCGTTGAGCATTGAAAAAAACAATAAGGATTTGAAAACGCGCGCCAAGGAAGTCCTGAAGCTGCGCGAACAAGGCAAGGCGACCATTCCCGCCACCCTTGAAAACGAGATTAAATGTAACCCGTTTTTGCGCGCAGACATCGAAACGGTTCAAAAAGCCGTGAACATGAACGGCGAAGAAGCCGCAATGGTATTTGCCGAAATTCGTCGGCGCAAAGACAAGTTCTAGTGTCCCACCCCAAAAGTATTGGAGAGCCTAAGCATGAAGCTTCGTTATTCCCCAACCTCGCCATACGTTCGCAAAGTCATGGCATCGGCCATTGAGCTGGGCATCAGTTCATCCATTGAATTGCTGCCGACAAATCCGTGGGATCCTGAAACTGATCTTTCCACGCACAATCCGTTGGGCAAGGTTCCGGCTTTGATCACCGAAGGTGGGGAAGTGCTGTACGATTCGCACGTCATTTTAGAATTTTTCGACAGCCTCAACCCGAACCTAAAGCTGATTCCGCAAAACGGACGGGCGCGGTGGAATGCGTTGCGTCGACACGCGCTGGCTGACGGCATCCTGGATGCATCCATTTTGGCATTTCTCGAAGCCAAGCGCGCCGACGATGAACGCTCAGACAACTGGATCGCCCGCCAGAAAGCGACAGTTGTGCGAGCGCTCGATCAACTGGAAAGCGAAGCCGACAATTTAGGCCAGGAAGCCAGCATTGCGACCATCACCATTGGCGTGGCGCTGGGGTATCTCGATTTCAGGTTTGTAGATGATAACTGGCGTGCAGACCATCCGGCGCTGGCGGACTGGTACGATCTTTTCAGCCAGCGCCCGTCGATGGAAGAAACGATGCCCAAAGACCCGGCCTGATCTTTAAGCCGCCCAACCTTTAAGCCGCCAGGAACTGGCCGCCGTTGACCGTAAGCGTCGATCCGGTAATGAAGCCCGCTTCTTTTGCCACTAAAAACACTACTGATCGGGCAATTTCTTCGGGCTCACCCAGACGTCCGACCGGAATGTTGGGGATGATCTTGGTGTTCAAGACTTCTTCGGGCACGGCGCGGACCATTTCGGTACCCACATAACCCGGCGCCACACAATTCACGGTGATATTTTTCCGGGCCGTTTCCTGCGCAAGGGCGCGGGTGAAGCCGATGACACCGGCTTTGGTGGCCGAATAATTGGTTTGGCCCATCTGGCCTTTTTGGCCGTTGATGGAACTGATGTTGACGATGCGCCCATAGCCGCGTTCGCGCATGCCTTCGATCACGCCCCGG
>DAOVVL010000209.1 GCA_030637205.1 Thalassospiraceae bacterium
ATAGGCCCGATGTCTTGAGGCGCGCACCCGGCCAGCGACAGGAAATCTTCGCCGGCTTCAAACGCACCCTTTTGCAGTTCCAGCTTTTTCCATGCCAGTTCAGAAATGCGTTCCAGCATGTCTGCGCGCACGAACAAGCTGCCGGCCGGCCTGAAGCCTGCGGCGCGCAACCAGCCTTCGGGTTGGTGGCTTTCTTTTTTAAGCGATACACGCCCCGGCGGCGGCGGCGCCAATGGGGCCTCGCCAGCGTGCACGGCCCACAACAAAACGCGCAGCTCGACTTGGGCCGGGCGCAGCAGGGCCGGGATATAAACCAGATGGCGACCAATGCGGATGCCTAACTTGCGCAGCGCCTGGCGGTCTTCACGCTCCAGCGCCTTGATCTCGGCTTCGGCTTCATGGCGCGGCAGCGCGCCCAGGCTTTCGCGAAGCTGAAATACCAGGCCCCGCGCGACGCCTTGCAGGGGCGCGTTTTCAGCGGCCAACAACAGCCCTAAGCGGTCGCGCACCAGATCAGAAATCCAGACTTTCAGGCGCGCTTCAATTTTGCCCTTGTCATCGGCGCTTAACAGATCGCTTGAGCGTGCCTTGATGTCGGGGCGCAGCATGTCCGGCCCAGCCACCAAACTGGCCACGGCTTCACCGCGCCACAGCACCTGTGCGTCAGGGGTAAAGGTGAACGCCCCATCGGCGTCCGATGCAAACAGGCTCAGGCGCGCCTGAATGCGTTGGTTGAGCGCCTTGTTAACGGCGCTGTCCAATACCTTGGCGCCCAATGTGCTGTCGGATTTTTCAGCGACAAAACGAAAGCCAGCCAGATGCCCTAACAGGTGGCCTTCGACTTCCAGTTTGCCGTCTTCCAACAGTTGGGCATCGAGCGGCTGGTCGGTTTTCAGGCTTTTAGCCAGCTGACTGGTGCGCACGTCAACAAATCGTTGGGTCAGCTTTTCATGCAACGCATCTGAAAGTTTATCTTCAATGGCGCGGGTGCGGCCCTGCCAGTGTTCAGGATCATCCAGCCAGCCCACTTGATGGGAAACAAAGGTCCATGTGCGAACGAACGCAATGCGCGCCATCAAGGTATCAATATCGCCGTCGGTGCGGTCAATGCGTTTAACCCGTTCCGCCAGCCAGTCGGCGGGGATGCACCCGGACCCGCTTTTATCCGCACCCATCAGGTGGCGGTAAATGCGCGACAACAGGTGCGCGTGTTCATCGGGTGCAATGCGCCTGAAATCGGGAACCCGGCACACATCCCACAACAGGCGCACCGCGTCGGGGGTGGTGGCCAGCGCGCTGATATCAGTTTCTTTCGCCAACTGGTTCAGGACCGCTTCGTCGTCTGCTTTGCGCGCGCGGATCAGGGTTTCCTGTTCAGGCATCTGTTGCAGGCTTTGCGCCAGTTGATCGAGGCTGGAATAATTTAAATTCGGGTTGCGCCAGAAGATTTTATTCAGGCGTTTGAAGCTGTGGCTGGTGATGGCTTCGGCGATTATCGGCGAAAGCCCGGTGATGTCGGCTGTGGTGCCAAAGGTGCCGTCGTTCATGTGTCGCCCGGCGCGCCCGGCGATCTGTGCCAGCTCGGCGGGGCTTAAGTCGCGCACCATGCGCCCATCGAACTTGCGCGTAGCCGCCAGCGCCACGTGGTCCACATCCATGTTCAGGCCCATGCCCACCGCGTCGGTCGCGACCAGGTAATCAACTTCGCCGGACTGGAACATCTCAACCTGTGCATTGCGTGTGCGTGGGCTAAGCGCGCCCATCACGATGGCGGCCCCGCCCGAGGTGCGACGGATCATCTCGGCGATGGAATAAACGTCAGCCGCTGAAAACGCGACAATGCACGAGCGGGCTTTAAGCTTGGTCAGCTTGCGATAGCCCGTGTAGGTCAGCGTGGACAGGCGCGGGCGTGAAATAAATTCAACGTCTGGGACCAATTGCTGAATGACGGGGCGGATGGTTTGGGCGCCCAAAAACATGGTTTCCTCGGTGCCGCGGGCATCGAGCAGGCGCTGGGTGAAAATGTGGCCCCGATCTGCATCGGCGCACATTTGGATTTCATCAATGGCGACAAAGGCAAAGTCGGACCCGGTGGGCATCGATTCGACCGTGGTCAGGAAATATCTGGCCCCCGGCGGCACGATTTTTTCTTCGCCGGTGACCAGCGCCACCTTGTCCTTGCCCTTGATCTTGACCGCGCGATCATAGTTTTCACGCGCCAGCAGGCGCAGCGGAAAGCCGATCACGCCGCTTTCATGGGCCAGCATGCGTTCCATCGCCAGATGGGTCTTGCCGGTGTTGGTCGGGCCAAGCACGGCCTTGATGGCTGAGCGGTCTTTGGATGTATCAATTTGCATGGAATTTCATATAGCAGGCTTAGGCGTTGGTGCAAACCAATGGAACGAAAGCCACAGGCAGCAGAGGCACCTTGGTAAATTTTCCGGCCTGGTCTTTTATTCCAAGCGTCAACGATTGCGGATCCCATTGGCCACCAATGGGGATGATCATGCGCCCGCCCGGCGCCAGTTGGTCGATCAGGGCCTTTGGAATCTTTTGTGCAGCAGCCGTAACCACGATGACGTCATAGGGTGCGTGTTCCGCCCAGCCTTTGCTGCCGTCATCGTGAGCCACATGAATGTTAGCGTAGCCAAGTGTTTTAAAAACGCGCTTTGCATGTTGGGCAAGCTCTTCAATGCGCTCGATGGTGAAAACATCCTGCGCCAGTTCCGCCAGCACCGCTGCTTGATAGCCCGATCCTGTGCCCACTTCCAATACGCGTGCGGTAGGTGTGAGGTCGGCAAGTTCGGTCATCAAGGCAACGATATAAGGTTGAGAAATTGTTTGCCCGAACCCGATCGGGTAGGGGCGATTGGCATATGCTTCAAACATTGAAGGGCGCTCAGGAAAAAACGCATGGCGCGGCACACGGCGAATGGCATCGATCACTGGGTCGGAAAATCGTTTTCGCCCGGTCCATCCAGCGGTCTCGGCTGCCTCGCGCTGAAGAATCTGGATAAGTCGATCCAGCTCGACCTTATTTTCTTCGCCTGGGTTTATATCAGGCACCGATTTCGCGGTCTGGTTTGCGGCGTTGTTCATCGCGGCGTTTGCCGACCATCTTTTTGATCTGGGTCTCAATCGCCTTGAAGGCATCGCGTGTTGCCACGTATACGTCTTCATGCGCGGGGTTGTTGCCACGATCATTGATAACGGCATGTCCAACGCCGGGAATCGAGAGGTCTATGTTGATATGATAGAGCTTGCCCTTGGTCTGTGATTTGTGCGGGGCTTCAACCACCACCCGGCAACTGGTAATGCGTCCATAATACTCTTCGATTTTTTTTGCATGTTGGGTGATGTCGTCTTCAAGCGCATCGGAATGGTCGCATCCGTGAAAACTGACCTGAACGGGAACTTGCATGGGCGCTCTCCCTTTTTTTGTTGGATCTCACACGGTTAATTATACGCCTGTAGCAGTTCGTTCGCGAGTACATTTGCGCGAAACGCTTCGCGCAGATTATTTGGGGATTTCAAGTTCCAGGGAATCGATCGAATCCTGGCCCGTGCTGGCACCCAAGGCTTCGAGGCGCCGGGCAGAAGGTTTATGGTTTTTTTCAGCAGCGACAGCATACCACTTGATGGCGGTTTTGATGTCTTGGGCAATATATTCGCCCCGTTCATAAATTTGGCCCATGTTGAAATAACCAGCGATATAGCCGGTGTCACCAGCCAGCTGGTACGTTTCAAGGGCCAGTTGCACATCCTGTGGCGTTCCCCAGCCGTTCAGGTACATGCGTGCCAGATTATTTCTGGCCTGCGCATGTTCGGCAGCGGCCTTTTTAAACAATTTGAAAGCGGTGGCGCGGTTCTGTTTCACGCCATCACCGTCGAGGTACATCTGGGCCAGGTTGTTGTATGCAGGCCAGTAGCTTTGCTTGGCGGCTTGAAGGTAATATTCGCGCGCTTTTTTCGCATCCCTTTCAACGCCGTGGCCGCGCTGGTAAATCAGCCCAAGGCTGAATTGCGATGCGGCGTGGCCTTCGTTTGCCAGCGGCAAAAATTCCTGAATGGCTTGATCCCATGAACTCTTTTTAACAAAGCGCAATCCTTCCTGATAACCAGCCACGGCCACCATCGGCGCAAGCAACATGGCGAACGCCACCGCTAGGCACGCGAGCGCACACGAACATCCAACACGATGGGTAAAACGATCTTTGATAACTAGGGTACAGGTTGGCAGCAAAGAGTTGAGCACTGCGCGACATCCCAATATTGGTTGCCGACACCCCGATATAATTAACTGTAACACAGGCGCTTTGGCAGGCAAGTC
>DAOVVL010000158.1 GCA_030637205.1 Thalassospiraceae bacterium
AATGAACAAACAAATGCCCAAACAGGCAATGGTGCTGGCCGCCGGGTTAGGTCTGCGCATGCGCCCGTTAACCGAAACCCTGCCCAAACCGTTGCTGAAAGTGGGCGCACAGACCATGCTGGATCGCGCACTGGACCGCTTGTTGGAGGCCGGCGTAAGCCGTACGGTGGTTAACCTGCATTGGCTGGGCGAAATGATCGAAGCGCATCTGGAAGCGCGCACCCAGCCACAAATTCACTTCACCCATGAAGACCCGATTTTGGAAACCGGTGGCGCCATCGTGAACGCGCTATCAAAAAACGCGCTCAAACACGAAGCCCTGTTTGCCCTAAACGCCGATCAGGTGTGGATCGACCACGCGCGCACGACGCTGGAACAGTTAAGTTATGTGTGGGATGAACACAAAATGGATGCGTTGTTGCTGTTACAACCCCGCGACAGCGCCTTTGGTTATGACGGTGCGGGCGATTTCAATATGCTCAGCGGCGGCAAGCTGGAACGCCGCCATTCAGATACGATGGGTGAACACGTATTTACCGGCATCCAGATTTTACACCCGCGCATTTTTGATGGCCTTGAAAATATCACACCGGGTGATGCTTTCTCGCTTAACGTGGCGTTTGACTTGGCACTTCAAACGGGGCGTCTGTACGGGGTCGTGCATCATGGTGACTGGTTGCACATCGGCACCCCTGATGCGCTAAACGCTGCCAATGCATTTCTTCAAGATCGGAATATTGATTGATGGCAATTTCCGGCGTTTTAAATATTTCGCCACACCTGCGCTTTGTTGATGCGCTGGCGCTGGGCTTGCTGGAACGCGCTGACGGCAATAGTGAAGCACTGGCCACCATGCGGGTGCTGCTGCCAACCCGGCGCGCGTGTCGCAGTTTGCGCGAAGCGTTCCTGCGTTTATCAAACGGTAGCGCCATGTTGTTGCCGGAAATGTTGCCGCTGGGTGATGTGGATGGCGACGAGTTGCTGATCGAAGGTTTCGACAGCCCCGGCCTTGATCCTTTGGAAATTGCCCCGGCCATTGATGCCACGCGGCGCACCTTGATGCTGGCAAAATTGGTCATGGCCAAAGACACTGATACAACCCCCGATCAGGCGGTGCGTCTGGCGCAGGAACTGGCCAACCTGATCGACCAGGCGGCAACCGAACGCCTTGAGCTAAACGATCTTTCCAACCCGGAATTTCTCGATAGCCTTGGCGATCTTTCCCAGCATTGGAACATTACGGTCAATTTCCTGAAAATCGTTACCCAGAACTGGCCGGATATTCTTCAGGCCCGCGGCGTGCTGGACCCGGCAACCCGGCGCAACCTGTTGCTGGAAGCACGCGCCAAAAGCTGGTCTGAAAAACCGCCACAAGGCCCGGTGATCGCGGCGGGGTCCACCGGGTCGATCCCGGCCACGGCGGACCTGTTAAAGGTTGTGGCCGGCCTGCCCCAAGGTTGCGTGGTGCTGCCGGGGTTGGACCAGCACCTTGGCGACGACGTGTGGAAAATGCTCGATGCGGGCCATCCGCAGTTCGGGCTCGCGCAACTTCTAAAGCACTTAAATCTTAAGCGATCAGATATTCGCGACTGGCCGGTTAGTAACGCGGGGCTAAAACGTCTTGGCCCCACCCATCCTGAGCGCCACCAACTTTTATCAAACGCACTGGTCCCTGCCGAAGGTGCTGCGATTTGGCGCGAACAGGAATTGCCTTCTGCTGATGCGCTGGCGGGCGTCACACGCATCGATGCGCCCAACCCCCAGGATGAAGCCACCGCCATCGCCCTGGTGATGCGCCGCACTTTGGACTTGGCCGAAAAAACGGCAGCACTTGTCACGCCTGATCGTGGGCTGGCGCGACGCGTCACGTCTGAGCTGAAACGCTGGGGCATGGATGTTGACGACAGCGCCGGTGTACCGCTTTCAAAAACGCCGCCGGGGGTGTTTTTCGAACTGGCAGCCGAAATGGTGGCGAAACGTTTTCACCCGGTCAGCCTGCTCGCGTGTCTCAAACACCCGCTGGCATCAACCATGTTAGATAGCGGCCAGTTGCGCCCGGCGGTGCGCGCGTTGGAAGTGGGCCTGTTGCGCGGCGTGCGCCCGGGCGAAGGCATTGAAGGATTGCAAGACGCGTACCGGGTGCTCAATCAGGATAAATACAAACCCGCTGACCTGAAGCGTCGCGGTTTGAACAGTGACGCCATTCGCGACGTACTTGAATTTTTAAAAAATGCGTGCGGCCCCTTTGCTGAGGCCCTTGAAGCTGAAAACGCAGATGCGCGCGAACTGTTGAAGCTGCACGTACAAACCTGTGAAAACCTGAGCGCCGACCAAAAAACCGGCTCACGCCTGTGGGCGGCCGACGCCGGGGAAGCATTGTCGGTCATGGTCGCTGAGCTGGACGGGGCATTGGCTGAACTGAACGCTTTTAATCCACGCCACTATCCGGCGCTGGTATCAACCCTGATGGTCGGCCGCCCGGTGCGTTCCCGCGCACCCGCACATCCGCGCCTTTCGATCTGGGGCCTGTTGGAAGCGCGGCTGCAAAATGCCGATGTGATGATCTTGGGCGGCTTAAACGAAAACACCTGGCCCGCCGAAGCCAAGGCCAGCCCGTGGATGAGCCGGCCCATGCAAAAACGTTTTGGTCTGGCGCTGCCCGAGCGACGCATCGGCCTTTCGGCGCACGACTTTCAGCAAGCCTTTGGCGCATCAGAAGTATTCCTCACCCGATCTGAACGGGTCGACGGCACGCCGCAGGTGCCGTCACGCTGGCTGGTGCGCCTTGCGACCATGATCGAAGGATCAAAACTGGAACAAGCCTTAAAACCCGATGCCGATACGCCGTGGCTGAGCTGGGTGCTGGAACTGAGCCGCACCCGCGAAAGCCCGCGCCCACAAGACTGGGAACCGCGCCCCATGCCGCCGGTGGCGCTGCGCCCCAAGGGATTATCGGTGACGCGGATCGAGACGTGGGTGCGCGACCCGTACGCCATTTACGCCGAATATATCCTGAAACTTAAACCGCTCGATCAACTGGACGCAGACCCCGGTGCGGCTGATCGCGGCAACATTATTCACGACGCGCTCGAGCGTTTCATGCAAGCGCACCCAAAAACGCTTCCCGCCAAAGCCGAAGAAGAATTGTTGCGCATCGGTCAAAACGCGTTCAAGGAACTGGTCGCCGCGCCCACGGTAAAAGCGTTCTGGTGGCCACGGTTTGAACGCATTGCCGGATGGTTTGTTGAATTTGAGCGCGCCCGTCGTGATGAAGGCCAAAGCCCGCTTGAAATTGAAGCGCGCGGCAAAATTGACATCGGCAAAAACAAATTTGTTTTAAGCGCGCGGGCCGACCGCATTGATCGCACCGCTGGTGGCGCACTGGTGGTGATGGATTACAAAACCGGCCAGCCGCCTTCAGATAGTCAGGTCGAGGCCGGGTTAAACCCGCAACTGCCGCTGGAAGCCGCCATCATCAAACACGGCGGCTTTGAAGGGGTGGATAAAAAAGCCGCTATTGATGCGCTGGTTTACATTCACCTCTCAGGCGGGCGCAAGGCGGGCGTGGAAAAAGTGCTGGACCTGGACCCTGAAGCCGCCGCCACAGAGGCGCTCAGCGGTTTGAAGCGACTGATCAAAGCTTTCGATAAGCCAAAAACGCCGTACCTTTCACGGCCCCGGCCGCAGTGGCAATACCGCTTTGCCAGGTACGATCATCTGGCACGGTTCAAGGAATGGGGCAGCGCCGAGGGGGGCGATACATGACCACACCCCCACAAACCGCCGCCGAACCCGCAGGTCAGGCGACCCCCGGTCAGTTCAACGCCGCTGCGCCTGAACGCTCCGTTTGGGTGTCGGCCAATGCCGGAACCGGAAAGACCCGGGTGCTGGTGGACCGCATTGCGCGCATGTTGCTGGGCGGAACGGCGCCTGAAAAAATTCTCTGCCTGACGTTCACCAAAACCGCCGCCGCCGAGATGACGGCGCGCATCAGCAAGCGTCTGGGGCAATGGGTGGTGATGGACGAAGCTGAGCTGATCAACGACTTAGCGCATCTGACCCAGCGCAAGCCCGCGCAAGAAACGCTGACGCTGGCACGAAAACTGTTTGCCCGTGTGCTGGAAACGCCGGGGGGCCTCAAGATAAGAACGCTACATTCGTTTTGCGAAAGCCTGCTGGCGCGCTTTCCACTGGAAGCGGGCGTCGCGCCGCACTTTAGCGTCATTGATGAACGCACCACATCGGAACTGATGCACGATGCCCGCGACCGGGTGCTGGAACGCGCGTTTGATCACGCTTCGTCCGACGTGGCGATGGCCATGCGCACACTGGCCGAGCAGGTCAACGAAGATGACTTTCAAAAACTGATGCGCGAACTGTTGGGATCGCGGGGCAATCTTGCACGGGTGCTGGATTATTACCGCTCCGATGTGCTGGACGCGATTGGTCCCATGGCGGGGCTGGAACCTGATTGCGACACCGTGGACGCAGTGTGTAAAGCGGCGGCGGCTGACGGTGCCTTTGACGAATTGGGTCTGACCCGCGCAGCCGCAGCGCTTTCCCATGGTGCGCCGGGCAGCCAGAAAATGGGCGTGGCGTTAAGCGCGTGGCTGAAAGCCAAGGCGGCCAAGCGCACACAAACGATTGAAAGCGATTATCTGGGGCTTTTCCTCAGGAAAGACGGCGAACCAAAAGCGCCCAAAACGCTGATCACCAAGGCTGCAAAAGAATTCGACGATGGGGCCGAGGATATTTTATTGGCCGAACAAGAACGCATTGAAACCGTGATGGACCAGATCCGCGCCGCCAAAACAGTTTACAACACCCGCGCGCTGGTCACCGTGGGCATGGCGGTGCAGGACCAATATGAAACGCTTAAACGCAACCACGCCGGGCTGGACTACGACGACCTGATTGAAAAAGCCAAGGGCTTGTTAGCGGGCGATAGCGCATCGGGCTGGGTGCATTTCAAGCTCGACGGCGGCATCGATCATATCTTAGTTGATGAAAGCCAGGATACCAGCCCCAGCCAGTGGCGGGTGGTGCAGGGTCTGGCTGAAGATTTCTTTTCCGGCCACGGCCAGCATGAAGAAACCGTGCGCACCGTGTTCGCGGTGGGCGATGAAAAGCAATCCATCTACAGCTTTCAGGGTGCCGACCCGTATGAGTTCGGGCGTATGCACAAATGGTTTAAGGCGCGCGTTGAAAATGCCGGCGGGGCCTTTTCTTCATTACCCCTACAGCTTTCATTTCGTTCCACCCATGCGGTGCTGGCCATTGTCGACCGGGTCTTTAAAAACCCGGCGGCCTTTGACGGCCTTTCTTTTGATGATGAAGAGGTGCTGCACAAATCACACCGCACCGGCGACGCGGGCATGGTCGAGCTGTGGCAGCCAACATTGCCCGAGGAGTTTGAAGCCGCTGA
>DAOVVL010000006.1 GCA_030637205.1 Thalassospiraceae bacterium
AGAATTGATCTTTGGTTTCCACAAACCACGTTTCAGGGCCTCAGACAAGCGTGCCGCCATATCTTTCAGCGCATCAGGGTTGTTGGTTTCTAAAAACTCCAGCGTATCCGCATCATCCAGATATGCTTGGAACACCGCATCAAAATGATGATCCCGGACGGCGTGGGCGGTGGCGGCAAACGACACCAGATAATCCACCGTCGCCGCCATTTCGAACGCGCCCTTGTAGCCGTGGCGCTTCACGCCGGCAATCCATTTGGGGTTGACCACGCGCGCGCGCACCACGCGGGCGATCTCGTCTTCCAGTGTGCGGATGCGCGGGCTTTCTGGCCTCGAATGATCGTTATGCCAGACTTTCGGCTGGCGCCCGGAATGCACCCGCACGGCGGCTGTCATGCCGCCTTCGAACTGGTAATAATCGTCCGAGTCCAGCAAATCGTGTTCGCGGTTATCCTGATTTTGCACGACTGCGTCGAGTTGGCTGAGGCGGGTTTCGAACAGCCCGTGGCGCGCCTCGCCTTCAGTTCCGGGGCCGTACGCATAGCCGCCCCACGCCACATAGGCCCGCGCCAGATCGGTTTCAGTTTCCCAGCCCTGTTCATCCATCAGCGCCTGAAGCCCCGCGCCGTACGCACCGGGCATGGAGCCAAACACCCGGTAGGCTGCGCGCTTTCTGGCTTCCCCCGCGTCGAGCCCGGCGTTGTTAAGCAACGCTGCCGCTTCACGCGCCACGTTGGCCGCCAGCGGATTCTCGGCCTCGCCTTCATCAAGTTCGCTGACCGCTTTGGTGGCAGACGCAAACAGATCAATCAGACCGGGAAAGGCGTCCCTGAAAAAGCCGGATATGCGCAGCGTGACATCGACGCGCGGGCGACCCAGCACACTTTGCGGCAAGACCTCAAACCCGGTGACCCGCCCGGTGGCGCTATCCCACTGGGGCTTGGCACCAATTAATGCCAGGGCCTGCGCGATGTCGTCACCGCCGGTGCGCATGTTGGCGGTGCCCCAACACGTGAGACCTAAGGCGCTGGGCCAGTCGCCGGTTTCCTGAAAATGGCGCTCGACCAGCAAGCCTGCCGATTTCCAGCCCAGTTCCCACGCGGCCTGGGTGGGCACGGCGCGGCTGTCGACCGAATAAAAATTACGCCCCGTGGGTAACACTTCGGGGCGCCCGCGCGTGGGTGCGCCCGACGGCCCCGGTTCGACAAATTTTCCGTTTAAGCCCGTGATCAATCCCGCCAGTTCGGCCGGGCCTGACGCCGCGACGTTTGGCCGGATGCGGGTTTTGATCTCGCCCAGCACGGCGGCGGTATTTTTCCATGCGGGGTTTACCTGTGCTTCGCCGCTGATGAGTTGCAGCGATAGCAGCTCAAGCCTTTCCACCGTATCGCCATTGCTGCGCCATGCATCTGTTGAGACTGCTTCCAGCACATCGGGGCGCGCCTGAGCCCACGTATCGGACATGTCACAATCCAGCGGATTGAAATTGTTGAACCCCAGATCGCACGCCAATGCGCCCAGCAGGCTTTGATCATTGGGTTCAGGCCCGCGCGCCACGCGCACCAACGCCACCAGCAGTGCGTCCAGTTGTTCACCCGTGGGGCTCAGCCCGAACACATGCAAGCCATCGCGGATTTGCATTTCCTTGAGTTCGCACAAATACGCATCAAGCTTTTGCAGCTGGACTTCATCTTTTTCACCGACCATGCCGCAGTCTTCAGATAGCCCGGTCACATGGCACAGTTCCAGAATATCGCGTTTGAGGATTTTGGTGCGCCGGGGATCAGAACCGCTGGCTTCAAAATATTCATCGACCAGTGCTTCGAGATCGCGCAGCGGCCCGTAACTTTCGGCGCGCGCCAGCGGCGGCGTCAGGTGATCAATAATCACGGCGGACGAGCGGCGCTTGGCCTGTGTGCCCTCGCCCGGATCGTTAACGATAAACGGATAAACATGCGGTACCGCGCCCAACGCCGCTTCGGGGAAACAATTTTCAGATAATGCCAGGGCTTTTCCCGGCAACCATTCCAGATTGCCGTGTTTGCCAAAATGCACCACGCCATCACAATCAAAATCTTCGCGCAGCCAGCCGTAAAACGCCAGATAGCCGTGCGGCGGCACCAGCGCCGGGTCGTGGTAGGTCTTTACCGGATCAATGTTATAGCCCCGCGCCGGTTGCAGGCACACCGCAACCTCGCCGCACATGAAAGCCGGAATGGCAAAACTTTGATTGCCTGAATTAAAAAATGGATCGCCTTCAGGTTCGCCCCATTTATCGGTGATGGCGCTTTGCACATCGTCAGGCAGGCTTTCAAAAAATTCTTTATAATCATCCAGCGCAAAAGTGATCTCTGCGTTTTTGATTTTACCCGCGTCATGGGCGTTGGTCGGTCCTGCTTTCAACCGCTCAATCAGGGCGTTGCCATTTTCGGGAATGTCTTCGACCTCAAATCCTGCTTTGCTGAGCTCACCCAGCGCGATCACCACGCCGGCGGGCGTGTCCAGCCCGACCCCGTTGCCCAGACGCGCATCGCGGTTGGGATAATTGGCCAGCACGATGGCAATGCGTTTGGACCACGCAGGCGCGGTGCGCGCCCACGCCCACGCGCGCGCCTGCTCGGCAACGAACTGAACGCGGTCGGGCACACTTTCAAAGCGCACCACATCGCATTCGGTATTTTGATCGCGCGTGGTAATGGCCTTGAACGCGATGGCGCGCGAAAGGATACGCCCATCCACTTCCGGCAGGCTCGCGTGCATGGCAATATCGCGCGGGCTTAAACCGCGGGTGCCATCTTTCCATTGATCAACCGTTCCGCCCGCGAGTACGGCTTGTAATACGACCAATTCAAAGCCGTCAAACGGCGTTTGCAGCCGCGCGCCACCGGGCGAGGAGGCGGCAAAGGCGGTCAAATTCACCACCACCCCCAACGGCATTTCATGTGTTTGGGATGCCGCGTCCACCTGGGCCAAAAGCTCAGAAAGTGTGGCGCTTGAAACCGGGTCTTTAAGGCTGGCCACATAAACCGGCATGGGGTTCAGCCCCGCGTCTATCAGCGCCGCAATCAAATCATCAATGGGGGCCAGATCGCCGCTTAACAACAACGCGCGATAAAAGGTGATCGGCACCACGGCCAGGCCTTCGCGCCAATGCTCGCGCACCGCGTCCAGATCCGGCGCATCAAGGCCCGGCCAGTAAAGCCCGGCTGATAACAACGGGCGCGGTTCTTTAAATTGTTGATCGCGGCCAATCAAGTTTGAGGCACGACGTAAAAACTGTGTGGCATTTTGCGGCCCGCCATGCACCAGATACTGCCACAGCGCATGGGCCTCGGTTGGTGGCACGGTTGATAAGCGTTGCAGTTCGGCGTCGGCCTGATCGTCGCCGGGAACAAACGCTACGGGGATATTGTTTTCAAGACACGCGTTGGCAATTTCATCTACGCCATAGGGCCAGTACGCGCGCCCGCCCAACAAGCGCACCACCACCAACCTGGCATGCGCGATGACGTTTTCAACATACAGGTCCACCGACAGGTTGTGGCCAAGGTGAAGTATGTTTGCAAGGCGAAGCGTGGCCGCGTTCGCATCCCCCACCAGCTGCGCCTGCGCCAGCGCCAGTGCCGCGACCTCGGTATCGGATGCGCTGAGCACCACCACGTCGGCCGGGCTTTGGCCAAGGTCAATGGCGGCGGCGCCGTCTTCGATCTCACCGGGAAGGGCAGCCAGTAGATGCATCAGGCGGCGCTTTCGCTTTTGGCCTCTTCAGCCAAAGGCGCGTCGGCGAGTTCGGAAATGGTTTGGCTGATGGCGCTTTGGTCCAGACCCGTTTCGCCGATCACCACCAGACGGCTTTGGCGAAGCTCACCCGCACCCCACGCCCGGTCGAAATAGCGCGTGAAGCGCGTGCCCACACCCTGCACCACATGGCGCGCCGTTTTGCCCGGCACATCGACAAAGCCCTTGATGCGCAGCACGTTGAAATCAGATGCCAGTTGTATAAGGCCGGCTTCAAGGGCAGCGGGGTCACTGACGGGGCCAAGATCAACGACAAAACTTTCAAAGTCATCATGGTCGTGATCGTGGGGCTCGCCGTCTTCGTTTTCATGGTGGGAATGACGGCTATCCAGATCATCTTCGGCGGCTGCGTTTAACCCCAGCAATACATCAACGGCTACATTGCCATGATGCGCCGCCACCACATGCACGCCGCTTTTGAGTTTTTCCTCAAGACGCGCAGTAAGCTCTGTGACCTCAACGCCGGATAACTGATCGGCCTTGTTGAGCAACACCATGTCGGCGGCCATCAACTGGTCTTCGAAGACTTCGGATAATGGCGTTTCGTGGCTGAGGTTTTCATCCGCAGCGCGCTGGGCATCGACCGCAACCGGATCGTGCGCGAACAGGCCGGCTGCGTACGCCGGGCCGTCGATTACGCTGATGACCCCATCGACGCTGACGCGGGTTTTGATCTCGGGCCAGTTGAACGCGCGGATCAACGGCTTGGGCAAGGCCAAGCCCGACGTTTCAATGACGATGTGATCGGGCGGATTTTCACGTTCCAGCAGTTGTTGCATCACCGGCAGGAATTCATCCGCCACCGTGCAGCAGATGCAGCCATTGGCCAGTTCCACCACGTCGTCGTCATTGCAGCCTTCGATGGCGCACCCGTTCACAATTTCACGATCAATTCCCAGATCGCCAAATTCGTTAATCACCAGCGCAATGCGCCGCCCGTTTGCATTTTCCAGCAGGTGGCGGATCAGGGTGGTTTTACCGGCACCTAAAAAGCCGGTGATAACGGTAGCGGGAATTTTCATAGGCTTGTTTGGCTTTCATCTTTGATGATTTGCGATATTCCGGCGGTGACCAGCACCACGCGCATGGCCTCGGCGGCGACACTTTGATTGACGTGGCCCAGCGCGTCAACGAACTTGCGCGCCAGTGCATTATCCGCGATCACGCCCATCCCGGTTTGCTCAGACACCACCACCACCGGGGCCGGATGGGCGGCCAATGCAACCGCCAGCGCGTCGCCCTCGGCTGTGCCATCAAAGCCATCATCCAAGCGGTTGGCGACCCAAAGCCCTAAGCTGTCGATTAAAACCGGGGCTGCGGGTGTGGCTTTACCCAGCGCCGCAACGATATCGCGCGGCGCTTCAAGGGTTTGCCAGCCAGCGCCGCGCCGCGCCACATGGGCGGCGATGCGCGCTGCCATTTCCGGATCATCTGCGCCGTGGGACGCATCATAGGTCGCGATATAAACGCCGTCCTCACCGATCAGGCGTTCGGCCACCGCGCTTTTACCCGAACGCTGGCCACCCAAAACTAGGGTCAGTGAAGGCAGATGGGCGGGATCAGACAGGTCCACGAATTTTGGCCTCTATTATGGATTTCACGGGTGCGTTTCACAGGTGCATTTCACAGCTACATTTAAGAGGTTGATCTTACGCAGTCCAGTTCACAGATGCCACCTGCCAATCTTCGGCTGCGGTGTGTTCAAACCGACTGAGCGAAAGGTTCGTGATCTCAAAAGACAGCGCGCGCTCAGCGCCAAGCCCCAACGCCAACGCCAGCTGGGAGCGGATGGTTCCGGCGTGACCCACCACCACGATGTCGCGCTGCCCGGTCCCGGGACCGGCACTGGCAAGCTCGGCTTCGATAAAGCCCCGCACGCGCACCATCACATCTTCAAAACTTTCGCCGCCGGGTGGGCGGGACGTGGCCGGTGCATCCCAGAAACGGCTGGCTTGATCGCCGGAAAGCTCGCCGACCTGATCCCACGTCTTGCCCGTCCAGTCGCCAAAGTCCTGTTCCATCAAGACGCCATGTTCCTGCATCTCAAGCGGTGCGAGGTCCGGGCGGGCATCCAACAAGGCCTTGGCGGTCTGGGCGGTGCGTTTTAACGGGCTGGTCAGCCACTTGGCACCGCGAGGCAAGTGCGCCGCCAGTGCTGAAAGTTGCGCACGATCACTAACGTCGCAATCGAGGTCCCCTTGTCCCGTGATGCAGCCATCCCCATAACCCATTACTTGAGCATGTCGCACCCACCACCAACGTGTTGTGTTGAACGGTTCGCTTGTCACTTGTACTTAAGCTCCTAAAAGGCGGTGCGGCTAAGCACCACCACCGCGCCCAAAAACACCAAAACCTCGGCCACCTGTTGGGCGGCGCCCAGCACATCGCCGGTGATGCCTTTTATATGACGCTTAGATAGCCAGCCGACGCCAGCAATCCCCAGCCCCGCCAGTGCAGCCGCCGCTATGCCCGGGCCGATCCCCAAAATAAGCACCGCGATGAGGGTTGCAATAATGGCGGAAATAACCGCGTCTTCGCGGGTCGGCGTGCCGGCTTTTTTACCCAGCCCATCGCGGCGTGCCGGTTTCATGGCCACCATCATCAATGCAAGGCCGCCGCGCGACAACACGTGTGCGGCCACAAATATTGCTGCCGCGTAACCCGGCCCCGGCGCGCCACCAAGGGCACCAATTTTAAGCAACGTAACCAGCACCAGTGCCAGCGCACCATAGGTGCCGATGGACGAATCGCGCATGATCTCAAGTTTACGGGTTTTGTTCGACCCGCCGCCAAAACCGTCGGCGACATCGGCCAGCCCGTCTTCGTGCATGGCGCCGCTGGCCAGTGCCACGACAGCGAGGCCCAGCGTGGAAGCCGCCATGGGGTGCAGGCCAGCCTTCGCCCCCAGCCACAACGCGAGCGCCCCCAAACCCCCGATCACAAGGCCCGCCAGCGGGAAAAAGCGCGCGGCGCTGCCTAGTGGTGGCGGGGCGGTTTTTTTCGCCCCCGGCCTGAAATCAAGCGGAAACGGCAGACGGGTAAAAAACAGCCACACGGCACGCACCTGAGCAATCAGGCCGCTCGATTTACTTTTAGCCGTGGTGGCTTTTTTTTCGCCCATCAGACGTGACACCCCTTTCCCAAACCGGCCAATTGATTTACCAACAAATGGCCAGTTTTTTGCAGAAAACTATTTTGACGGATCATAACGCATGACCACAGTACCCGACATTGCCACGATGGACGACGTTAGAAAACTGCTTAAAACCCTTCCCGGCCCCGATCTGGAAGCAGCCAACGCAGCGGCTGAGCGCGAACCCCAGCTGACCAAGCCGCCGGGTGCGCTGGGGCGCCTTGAAGAACTGGCATCGTGGGCGGCAGCCTGGCAGGGGCGATACCCGCCATCCATGAAACGCATCAATGTGCATGTATTTGCCGGCAACCACGGGGTGGTGGACGAAGGCGTTTCGGCATTTCCCGCCGCGGTAACGACCCAGATGGTCAAAAACTTTGAGGCCGGCGGTGCGGCGATCAATCAAATATGCAACGCGGTTGGTGCGGGCCTGTGCGTGGAAGCGATGGACCTTGAAAACCCCACCGCCAACTTCACCCAGGGCCCGGCTATGAGTGACGCCGAATGTGTCGATGCCATGCGTTTTGGTATGAAGGTGATCGACAAGGCCACCGACCTTGTGTGCCTGGGTGAAATGGGAATCGGCAACACCACTTCGGCAGCCGCACTGGCGCTTGCATTGTACGGCGGCAGTGCTGCCACATGGACCGGCCCCGGAACCGGCATTGATGAAAAAACAATGGCGCACAAGGCCGAGGTCGTTTCCAAAGGGGTGCGCACCAACCAACCCCATATTAAAGATGGTCTCGATGCGCTCAGATGTTTAGGCGGTCGTGAAATGGCCGCTATTGCAGGTGCCGTTATTGGCGCACGATTAAAGCGCGTTCCGGTGATGCTGGACGGCTATGTTTGTACAGCCGCGGCGGCGGCGTTACTGGGTGTTGATGCCAAGGCGCTGGGCCACTGCAAAGTCGGCCACGTTTCGCAAGAGCCCGGCCACACGGCACTGCTGAAAAAAATGAACAAGAAACCGTTACTGGATTTCAACATGCGCCTGGGCGAAGGCAGCGGCGCAGCTTTGGCGGCTTCTATTTTGAAGTCTGCGGTTGAATGTCACAACAATATGGCGACGTTTGATGAAGCGGGCGTATCGGGCAAAGACTAATCGCTGAAATTTATCAGCCGGCTTCAGAACCGCGTTCAATGCGGTGCTTGAGTTTCAATAACTGGCGACGCCGGTCATCTTCGGCGAACAGCTGTTCAATGAAGTGCCCCTGAAACATTGAAATTCCGACCGAGTTGCCAAAATCAATGGCTTCGCGATTATCGCAACGCGTCAGGATCACACTATCCTTCCCGGCCTTTTCAACCAGGTCTTCCAGCTTTTTGCGTATTTCTTCGCCGCCATCAACCAGTTCGGGATGCCAAATCACTTTCAGATAATCAACCCCAAGGCGCGCACGATCAATCATGGACATGGTCTGGTAAGTCAAACCATCCAGGCACAGGCGGTAGCCTTTTTCCTGAATCATTTCGCGGGCAAACAAAAAAGCGCCGAGGTCGGAAAAGATATCGACGTTTTGAACTTCCAGCACCATTGAACCACGCCGGGATGCGGATATGCTTTCATCAAACTGCATAAACTCGGGGCTGAGAATAGTTGAAATGTTTATGTTAAAACTGATGTCGCCCGATAGCATAAACTGGTCAGACCTCGACAGCATGGAAAGGATGCGGCGATCCAGACTTTCGGTCAGGTGCTGAAACAGCCAGCGGTTGGACGTTAAGTTGATGCCGGGCAACATGGTCTGGCGCAAATCCTGTATTGAGATATACAGCTCACTGAAGACCAGTTCCGGGATCAATTTCTTGGATACGTGACAGACAAACTGACGCCGCACCAGATTGGAAAGGTCGGTTCTTTTCAATGCCTTGACGGTGCGCCCCAGGATGTCGGGGGTCAGCGGATCGCCGTGGTCCTGGCGTGCTTTTAATTGCGAGCGAACGTTTGAACGCGTATGTGTTTTTTCGTCTTCCGGCTTTATTTCCGCCATTTCCTGAATTTGAAGAACCAGTTCATCAAACTCGGTTTCGATGTCATACCACTTTACAAACTTCGCCTCGTCTGCATTTTGGTCGTCAAACAGCGTGTCATCGCCAAACAGGAATTTAAGTTTTTGTGTTACGTCCTCAACCCGCGGCAGGGCATCGGATTTAAATACAAAAAACAAATCCTGATTTTGCAGCGCAAACAACTGGCCCTGTAAATCCGAAACAAGACTTTCAAAACTGTTGGTAGCTGCACGAATATGGTGATCGCGTTTGTTGGCGGGCATCAGCGCCGAAATGTAAATGCGAACTGCCTTGCGCCCATCCTTGCGGCCTTCAAGACGGCGCATGTATTCCAGCAACAACTGTTCCTGGGTGCGTCGTTTTATATTTGACGAGGTTGCGGTTCCGGTTGGGGTTGCGGCCATGTCAGATCAATCCCTTTTCTGCCATCGCTTCTACAACGCGATCGGTGAAGTGCCCCTGGAAGCAACGAATTCCAAGGCTTAATCCCCAGCTGACGCCTTCTTCGGAATCAACGCGCGCCAACACCACGCCGTTTTCGGGCATATTTTCGACCACCTTTTTAATCTGGTCGGTGTGATCCTGACTGACGCCACCACGCACCTCCGGCCCCCATGACATTTTTATAAAGTCGGCACCAAGGACGCTTGGATCAAAAAAATGAAGGCTCAACGGATTTAACCCATCGACCAAAACTTTGTAGCCGTGATCATGCAGCCAGTCGCGTGTGCGGTTAAACGTGTGCATGTCGGAAAAAATATCAATGATCTGAATTTCGATAATCACCTGATCGGAATATTCGCCGACGATGGCATTAAACGTTTGAAATGACCGCGATAACACCGAAGACATATTCAAGTTCAGGCTGGTCTTACAATCCTGCATGGAAAAGTCCATCCGCGACATGGCTTCCAGAACGCGCGCATCCAGTGTTTCGGAAAGATATTGGAACAACCAGTTACTGGCGAAGATGTTTACCTTGGGCGCGATACGTTTGCGCAATTCTTCCATGGCAACATAATGTTCGCGAAATGCAATCACTTGCGCCTCTCCGGTAGAAACCAAAATAGCCGGTTGACGACGCACCAGATCACCGATGCGAACCTCCAGCAATTTTTGATTGATGGTGCCCAGCAGTTCCGGTTCCAGCGGGTCGCCCATCATCGTTTTGGCGGCGCGTCCTGTGGAAAGGCTTTCGGTCACAGCACCCTTTGCCGCTTCGGCCTGCTTGGCCAGATCAACCGTCGTATCTTCAAGGGCTTTGAAATCGCCTTGTTGGGTTAGGTCAAACCAGGTTGAGAAGTTATCTTCGGCGGACCCGTCTTCGCTTTGGGTTAGCGGGTCTTCGTGAAAAATGGCGCGCACGCGAAAAACCGTGTCGTCGACATCATCTACCGGCACATTGCGACACAACAACACCGCATCATCGTTGAGCATATAAAACGCCTGCACGTCCTGCTTTGCGGTCAGCGCATCGATGGACCGCTTGGCCATGCGCAGGAAATGCGGCTGGCGGTGCGACGAGCGCAACTGGGAAAGGTGCAGGTGAATGGCAAAATAGCTGCCGGAATTTCCACGGATGCGCTGCAGAATATCCAGCAGGCGTGCTTCCTTGCTTTTCATTTCCTGACCGCCGCCGGAAATGACCTGGGAACCTTGGGAAACTTGGGAATAGTCGGCCATAAAGGCCCCCGCTTAGTGGTAAATGCCTAGTTAAAAACAATGTTAAGGCCAAGAAGTTAAAAGGCAATGACCGAAACCCGATGTAATGCTTTGCTTTCAAAAAATCCGAAAAAATCATTTAATGTCCGTTTTGAGCCATTTTTGCGCACCCGCCGCCGGGTCAGCGGGCTCTGCACTTGGCGAAATCTGCCCAAAACCCCTAAGATTTGGCCCATGAGCAGCCCCCGCGCCCCCAATGATGGACCCGCCAATGCGCGCCCCGCCAGCATCCCTGCGGGCAAACGTGTCTATGCCATCGGCGATGTGCATGGGCGCCTCGACCTTCTCGACCAACTTCTGGCGCACATCCAAACAGATGCGCAAAAATTCACCGGCGAAAAGGTATTGGTGATGTTGGGCGATCTGGTCGATCGCGGGCCCAATTCCAAAGGCGTGCTGGAGCGGTTTGCCAAGCCGGCGTCTAATGGCTTCAAAACGGTGCTGATCAAGGGCAACCACGAAGCGATGATGCTCGATTTCATCGACGGCCTGGACGACAGTTACGACTGGCTGTCCAATGGCGGCATGGAAACGCTGAGCAGTTTTGGCATTGATCCATGGCACCGCGATATTGACGAGCTTCGCATCGAGTTCAAATCCAAGCTCAAACCAGCCCATCTTGAGGTACTTAAATCGATGCGCCAAAAACATCGCATCGGTGACTACCTGTTCGTTCATGCCGGAATCAGGCCAGACGTTGCGCTGAAAGATCAGGACCCCGACGACCTGATGTGGATCCGGCGCACCTTTCTCGACCACAAGGGCGACTTTGGCTTCACCGTGGTCCACGGCCATTCGGTCCGCGAAAAGCCGGAAATCCGCACCAACCGGATCGGCATCGATACCGGCGCCTGGATGAGCGAGCGCCTGAGCGCCCTGGTGTTGGATGGCACCGATCAACGCTTTTTGCACACCTGAGATGAGCCGCAACGCGCGGGCGTGCGCGCCATCACATGTGGGCCAGCCTCAGCCATGCTAATTCATTGAATGGGCTATCTTTTCAGGGAACGGCGAAGCGTGTTAGGGTCGCCACAGCAAAAGGAGTGGGGCCGTCATGGTCATGTTTTCAAGAAAGCGCGTTCTGGTCACCGGCGGTGCCGGTTTTTTAGGCTCGCACCTGTGTGAACGCCTTTTGGCTGACGGTAACGACGTGATTTGTGTCGATAACTTTTTCACCGGGCCGCGTGAAAATATCATCGGGCTGATGGACGATCCCCATTTCGAGGTCATGCGCCACGACGTAACCTTCCCGTTATTTGTCGAGGTTGACGAGATTTACAATCTGGCATGCCCGGCGTCGCCCATTCACTATCAACACAACCCGGTGCAAACCACCAAAACCAGCGTTCATGGTGCCATCAACATGCTGGGGCTGGCCAAGCGGCTGGGGGCCACAATTTTGCAGGCCTCAACATCAGAAGTTTACGGCGACCCCACCGTGCATCCCCAGACCGAGGATTACCATGGCAACGTCAACCCCATTGGCCCGCGCGCGTGTTACGACGAAGGCAAACGCTGCGCCGAAACGCTGTTTTTTGATTACCACCGCGAACGCGATCTGGAAATCAGGGTGGCGCGCATTTTCAACACTTATGGTCCGCGCATGCACCCAAATGACGGGCGCGTGGTTTCCAACTTCATCATGCAGGCGCTGGCAAACGATCCCATCACCATTTACGGCGACGGGGAACAAACCCGCTCGTTCTGTTATGTCGATGATTTAATCGAAGGGCTGGTTCGCTTAATGGGCGCGCCCAACGGAAATTGTGTTCCGGTTAATCTGGGAAATCCCGGCGAATTCACCATCAAGGAACTGGCGAGCCAGGTTATTGAGCAGACCGGATCAAAATCGGAACTGGTGTTTGAGCCCTTACCGCAAGACGATCCGATGCAGCGTTGCCCCGATATTGGCCGGGCGCGTGAAATGATTGATTGGCAGCCCACGGTGCAGTTAACACAAGGGTTGGAAAAAACCATTGCCTACTTCAAGGCTTTGCGCGACTAGTAACGTTGGAGAAAACATGGACCCCAAAAGCGATCCCAAACCGCTACCAAAGCCACTGGTCGAACGCCTGCAAGACGCCAGCGTCTTTACGCTGGGCGATATCATGCTCGATCGCTACGTCAGCGGCACCGTGGATCGCATATCACCCGAAGCGCCGATCACCGTGTTACACATCAGCCGTGAAAAAGTCATGCTCGGCGGTGTCGGCAACGTGGCGGCCAACATTGCGGCGCTGAACGGGCGCGGTCATCTAGCGGCCACCATCGGCGAAGACGGGGCCGGCGAAGAAGTGCGGCGCTTAAGTAACGCGCTTTCAAGCATTGAAGCGGGGCTGGTCGCGCAAGCGCCGCGCCCGACCACGATCAAGACCCGGTTCGTTGCCGGAACCCAGCAGATGATGCGCGCGGATGTCGAAGATACGCGCGATGTCGAGGGTGACGTTGGCGAACAATTGCTGGGCATCGTGAACGGGAACATAAAAAAACATGGCGCGCTGGTGCTGTCTGATTACGGCAAGGGCGTTTTAAGTCTCGATGTCGTAAGTGCCGCCATCAAGGCTGCCAACAAGGCGGGCGTTCCGGTAGTGGTCGACCCGAAGGGTGCAGATTATTCGCGCTACCAAGGCGCCGACGTGATTACGCCCAACAAAAAAGAACTGGCCGAAGCTTCAAACATGACCACCGAAACCGATGCCGAAGTGGTTAAAGCGGCGCGCCACATCATGGACAAAACTTCTATCAAGTGTGTGCTGGCCACAAGAAGTGCAGACGGCATGAGCGTGATCGACGCATCCGGCGACGTGGTTCACATGAAGGCGCAAGCGTTGGACGTGTTCGATGTTTCGGGCGCCGGCGACACCGTGGTTGCGGTGTTGGCGCTGGGGCTGGCCGCAGGCGGCAGCGTGGTCGAAGCGGCCCAAATCGCCAACGTGGCGGCCGGCATCGTGGTCGCCAAGACCGGCACCGCGACGGTCAGTTTAAGCGAGCTATCGCACAGCCTGCATCACCGCGACCTTGACCAGGCCGAAGCCAAGGCGCTGGGTGCCGATGATGCACAAAGCCGCATCGAACAATGGCGCGAACGGGGTTTGAAGATCGGCTTCACCAACGGCTGCTTCGATCTGTTACACCCCGGCCACATTTCATTGTTAAGCGAGGCCCGTGGCCAATGCGACCGTCTTGTGGTGGGGCTGAATTCCGACGCTTCCGTGGCGCGGCTTAAAGGCAGCGATCGCCCGATCCAGGTTGAGGCGGCGCGCACCGCGGTGCTGGGCGCCTTGAGTGACGTCGATGCCATCGTGGTATTTTCTGATGACACGCCCTTGAACCTGATCGAAGCCCTGCGCCCCGATGTGTTGATCAAGGGCGCGGATTACGCCAAAAAAGACGTGGTCGGCGGCGATGTGGTCGAAGCCTACGGCGGACGGGTGCATCTGGCGAAAATTGAGGCCGGCCATTCCACCACCGGCACGGTCAAGCGGCTCAAAGACAAATAAGTCCTATTTCCCGAAAATACTTTCAAATAGTTGCTCGAAGATATTCGGGCCGCTGGATTTTTTGCGCGCCTTCTCGCCTTCAGGTTCTGCTTTAGAATCCGGCACAATCGCAGGCCAGTTTTTCACCAAAGATGTTGGCGCCGCTGCCGCCATGAAATCTTTCCAGATCAATGCCGGAAGCGACCCCCCGGTGACGCCCTTCATCGGGCTGGCATCATCGTTGCCCATCCACACGCCCGCCACCAGATCAGGCGTGAAACCAACGAACCACGCGTCGCGGTAATCCTGACTTGTGCCGGTCTTGCCCGCCACCAGGCGGCCGCGCAAGCGGGCATTTTTGCCGGTACCTTTTTGATTGGTGATCACGCTGGAAAGCATGTCGCGCATATGGCCAACGTCTTGGGGCTTCACCATGCGCCCCGGCCCCGACCCGGTGCGCGTATAAAGAACGGTTCCATCGGCCCCCTTGATTTCGCTGATGGCGTACGGCCACACCCCGAAGCCGCCGTTAGCGAACACCGCGTATGCCGACGTGAGTTCCACCAACGTGGTTTCACCCACACCCAGCGCCAACGCCGGGGTCGATACCAATGGCCCCGAAAGGCCCAAACGCCGCGCTGCGTCTTTGACGTTCTCGCGGCCCGCGCGTTCAGACACTGTGACCGCCACCGTATTGATGGAACGCACTAATGCATCGCTTAAACTGACATCGCCAATAAATTCACGTTTGAAATTTTTCGGCGACCAGCCGTCGATGGTCAGCGGCGCGTCGGTTAATTTGGTTTCAGGTTTCAGGCCCGCTTCCAGACCTGCCAGATACACCACCGGCTTGAACGCCGAACCGGGCTGGCGCTGGGCCTGCACGGCGCGATTAAAACCGCTGCGTTTCAAATTCTTGCCGCCGATCATCGCCAGCAACGCGCCCGATGGGTCCATCGCCACCAGGGCCACCTCGCCGGCATTTCGTTTTTCCGCCGTGCCGCCGGCCTTCATCCATACCTTGATGGTTCTTTCGGCAAGTTTCTGGGTGCGTGTATTTAACGTGGTGGTCACGACCACGTCGCGGTCCAGCGTCACAAAATCCGGTACCAGCGACAGCACCCAGTTGGCAAAGTGGCGCCCCGCAACGCTGCTTGTTTTAGGCCGCACGTTCTTCCACGTTTTATTGGCCCGTGCCAGATCCGCATCTTTTTCGTTCAGGTAGCCCGCCGCCACCATGTTGAGCAGCACCTGCTGCGCGCGCGCGGCGGCTATGTCGGGGTTTGAAATGGGATTGTACTTGTTTGGGCCTTTCAACATGCCCGCCAGCATGGCGGCCTCAAAGGTGCCGAGCTTTTTCACATCGCGGCTAAAATAATGTTGAGACGCCGCCGCCACGCCGTAGACTCCGGAGCCAAAATAAACCCGGTTTAAATAGATGGTGAAAATCTGGTCTTTGGAAAACTTCGCTTCCAGCCACAGCGCCAGCAACGTTTCCTGAACCTTGCGCTTTAAGGTGCGATCCGAGCTCAGGAAAAGATTTTTCGCCGCCTGTTGGGTAATGGTCGAGCCGCCCTGGCGGATGCCGCCCGATTTCAGGTTCACAAACGCGGCCCGCGCGATGGAAATAAAATCAATGCCGATGTGGTCGTAAAAACGCCGGTCCTCGGTGGCCAAAATGGCGTGGGGAAGTTGCGGCGGCAGCTCGCTGATAGAGGTAACCGGCTCCGCGTACACATCGCCTGAACGCGCCAGCAACACGCCGTCAGCTGAAAACACCCGCACGGTCGGCTTTTTGGTCGCGACAATGGCTGTATCCACATCGGGAACATCCCACGCCACCAACGCCAACAGGCCGGTTAGTGCAATCACGCCCCACACGGATGCGACCGCGCCCCAATACACAATGGTTTTCAGGTTTGAGCGTTTCTTTTTAGGTTTAGACTTTTTAGACATGAGGCGTTTATGCGCACCCAGCAGTTAACGGGGCCTTACACATCCAAATTTGCAACCTTCAACGCGTTGTTCTGGATAAACTCGCGACGCGGTTCCACCAGATCGCCCATCAGGGTCGAGAACACATCGCCGGCGTCTTCGCCGTGTTCGACCTTGACGCGCAACAACGCGCGCGCGTTGGGGTCCAACGTGGTTTCCCTCAACTGGTCGGGGTTCATTTCACCCAAGCCCTTGTAACGCTGCATGGAAAGGCCCTTTTTGCCCAACTCGATGACGGTATCCAATAATGACACCGGCCCTGTGATGACGGTTTCCTTGTCCTTGATGGTAAAGG
>DAOVVL010000263.1 GCA_030637205.1 Thalassospiraceae bacterium
GACCGCGAACCGTGTGCGGCGGTGGTGTCAGGTAAACCGTCAACAACAAAGACATCTGACGCGCGGTTAGATCGGGCGCATCCAGACGCACACCTGAAACCATCACCCGTCGCCAAAGGTCAAGCGCGTCCAGTTCTGTAAGTTCAACTGACATCTGTATGTATTCCCCAAATTTGTCCTGTTGGCCGCCAAGTTCGTTTCGATAGCGGTTTATTCATACCGAACCCGGCGCGTCAGGGCAAGCCCTGAGCGATCACAATTAAGCGAGCTTGCAAAAAAAACAGGGCTTCCCGCTAAAAACGAAAAGCCCTGCTTTTTAAATCTGGCGGAGGGAGAGGGATTCGAACCCTCGATACGGTTTCCCGCATACACGCTTTCCAAGCGTGCGCCTTCAGCCACTCGGCCACCCCTCCACAATCAAGCCAGATTCGGAGTTGCGCGCAACTTAGACCAACGCCCGGCCAACATTCAACACCTTCCGTGATCATGCTTGGTTTTTTTAAAGACATTATTGTGCGGCTTTCGCGATCTCACCCATAGCGTTGACGCGCTGCGGCCCGTATCATGGCGCCATGAGACACGCATTATTCCTGATGTCGCTGGGCCTGTTGGGGGCGGCTTTTCTGGCCGGGGCTGCAGAAATGGCAGCGCAGGGCTTAAGCGGCGGCTTGCGGGTGTGGATGGCCGCAGAAGAAGTCTGGCAGATCTTGTCACCACAAACCCTGATGGCCATTGAACAACTAATCGCCCCATCGTCAGCGGTGTTATGGCAAGCGGTGGAACTTGCATTGCAACTTCCCGGCTGGTTGCTGTTTGGCCTGCCCGGTTTTGTAATGCTGATCTTCTTTCGCGACCGTGACGGGAACGAAGACCTGGAACACGAAGAAGCGATCTTTCTATATGACGAACTGATCCGCCAAGCAGAAGAAGAAGACATGAACGACCTGCCCGCCCGTGAAGATGAACTGGGCCATGGCCAATACCCGCTGGAACCCGTTGACCCGGCGCTGGCGGATGCAATCATCGAAGACACGCCAGACGACAAGCCGGAGCCGCAAAAAGAAAATAACGAAAATGCAAAAACGCCGACTTAAGTTTCGGCGCAGAACGCGATTTGGCCCGCCATAGAGCAACCGGCCTTCGCGGAGCTAAATACTTTTTCTCATCAATTTCAATGTGATAACGAATAAATTCGGATTTTTTCCGGTTTTTTTCGCCACTGGCACACGCCCTGCATAGGTTGGGGGTGCATGCGAAATTTCGCAAACCGCATCTCAATCCCCGGTCAAATCACTGGCCAACCCCAAGCAAAGGTGCAAGCCATGAACCCAGCAAAAAATGACCAAAGCAACTACACACCCGCGAACCCGCCGAGAATTCTGGTCGCCGGCGAAAACCCGGCCAAGACCCACGAACTGGAAGGCAGCCTGAAAGCGCGCGGTTTCAAGAATGTGCGATCAACGACCGATGCCCGCGAAATCGTTCCTCTTTTTGATAAATGGAAATTCACCATATTGTTTTTAGATATGGACATGCCGAACGTGCCCAGCCCGCTAATTCTGGCGCACTTTTCAAAAGAAATTCGCGAACACACGTTGGCGATCATCGCGCAGACTTCTTACAAGAATTTCATCATGGCCGAACGGGCATTGGTGTTGGGTGCGATGGACGTTTGCGAAATCGAAGTCAGCCCGACGGAAGCACAGGCGCGAGTGGGTTCCGCCATCCAATGGTTGAAACGGGGAAGTGGGAATGCATCAAACGTTATCGATTTCAATGCGGTCCGCGCAGAGCGCCTTAGACGAATAGGATGACCGGACAATATTCCGGCGCTCAGTCGTCGCCCATCTTGAGTGCGTTGATAAAGGCGCTTTGAGGAATTTCCACCTTGCCGAACTGGCGCATTTTCTTTTTCCCCTTCTTCTGCTTATCAAGAAGCTTGCGTTTGCGCGAGATGTCACCGCCATAACATTTGGCGGTCACATCCTTGCGCATGGCGGCAATGGTTTCGCGCGCAATGACCTTGCCGCCGATGGCCGCCTGGATGGGGATTTTGAAAAGCTGGCGCGGGATCAGGTCTTTAAGGCGTTCGCAAACCTGGCGGCCACGGGCCTCGGAATAATCGCGATGCGCGATAAACGACAGCGCATCCACCGGCTCGGCGTTGACCAGAATGGACACCTTGACCAGATCGCCTTCGTCATAGCCATCCATTTCATAATCGAACGAGGCATAGCCGCGCGAAATGGATTTCAGGCGATCGTAAAAATCAAACACCACTTCGTTCAACGGCAAACGGTAGACCGCCATGGCGCGACTGCCCACATAGGTCAGTTCCACCTGTTCGCCGCGCCGGTCGGTGCAAAGGCCCAAGACCGCGCCTAAATATTCATCAGGCACCATGATGGTGGCCTTGATCCACGGCTCATCAATGGCCGTGATCTGCACCACGTCGGGCATGTCGGCGGGGTTGTGCAGGGTCATTTCGCTGCCGTTCAACATATGCAGGTTATAGGCCACGCTGGGCGCAGTGGTGATGAGGTCGAGATCAAATTCGCGCTCGAGGCGTTCCTGAATAATTTCCAGATGCAACAGGCCTAAGAAACCACAACGAAAACCCTGGCCCAGCGCGGTTGAGGTTTCGGCTTCAAATTCAAAGCTGGCATCATTGAGGCGCAGCTTGCCGAGGCTGTCTTTCAAATCGCCGAAGTCCGCCGCATCAACCGGGAACAGCGCACAGAACACCACCGGCACACTGGGTTTGAAACCGGGCAGCGCTTCGGTGGCCGGCTTGCGATCATCCGTAATGGTATCGCCGACGTTGGTATCAGCCACGGTTTTAATGCTTGCGGTGATGTAGCCCATTTCACCGGGGCCGAGGTCTGCAACCTTTTCGGTCTTGGGTGTAAACACGCCGACCTGGTCAACCAGATAAGACGTGCCCGACGACATCATGCGGATCTTCTGGCCTTTTTTGATGGTGCCGTCCTTGATGCGCAACAAGATCATCACGCCCAGATAAGGATCATACCAGCTGTCCACCAGCATGGCTTTGAGCGGCTCATCTGCACTGCCCTTGGGCGCGGGCAGGCGGGTGACGATGGCTTCCAGCAGATCTTCGATGCCAACGCCGGTTTTGGCCGAGGTTTCGATGGCGTTTGATGCGTCCAGCCCGATCACGTCTTCGATTTGTTGCTTGATGCGATCCGGTTCAGCCGCCGGAAGATCGATCTTGTTCAAAACCGGGACGATTTCCAGATCGTTATCCAGCGCCATATACACATTGGCCAGCGTTTGCGCTTCCACGCCTTGGCTTGCATCGACGATCAGCAGCGCGCCTTCGCACGCCGCCAGCGAACGTGAGACTTCATAGGCGAAATCCACATGGCCGGGGGTATCCATCAGGTTGAGCTGGTAGGTTTCGCCGTCTTTGGCGGTGTACATCAGGCGCACGGTCTGGGCCTTGATGGTGATGCCGCGCTCGCGCTCGATATCCATGCTGTCGAGCACCTGATCCTTCATCTCGCGCTGGGTCAGGCCGCCGCAATGCTGGATCAGGCGATCCGCCAGCGTCGATTTGCCGTGGTCGATGTGCGCAATGATGGAAAAGTTGCGGATATGTTTGAGGTCGCTCATGGGCTGGGCTTTTAGCACTGA
>DAOVVL010000109.1 GCA_030637205.1 Thalassospiraceae bacterium
CACCACGGCGAAGCGCGCACCTTCGACCATCACCTCGGCGATCAAGGGCCAGGTGTTATAGGTCGATGATTGAACCGCGCCGTATGCACCGGCAGTACGGATCGCTACCAGGTCGCCGGCCTTGAGCGCGGGCATGTGGCGGGCCTCGGCGAACGTGTCACCGGTTTCACAAATGGGGCCGACCACATCGACCTCGGTCTCAACTTCGCCTTGAACGGGTTCAATCACTGGCACGATATCGTGGTGCGCGCCGTATAACGTCGGGCGGATCAGGTCGTTCATCGCCGCGTCCAGCACCACAAAGGTGCGCGTCGCGCCTTCTTTGATGTAAATGACTTTGGCCACCAAAAGGCCTGCGTTGCCAACGATTAAACGGCCCGGCTCAAAAATGTATTCGAGCCCTAAATCGCCAACCGTTTCGCGCACCACTTGCGCATAATCTTCGACCCCCGGCGCGGGGCGTTCTTCGTTGCCATACGGAATGCCAAAGCCGCCGCCAAGATCCAGCGTGGTGATTTCAAGCCCGTCTTTCCTGAGCATCGCCACCAGATCGCCCATGCGCTCATAGGCACGGCGAAAGGGTTCCATGTCATGGAGTTGCGAACCGATATGCACGGCCAGCCCTTTGGTTTCAATGCCATCCATGTTAGCCGCACGCGCATAGATTTCGTGGGCGCGGGTCCATTCGATGCCAAATTTTGTTTCCAGCGTACCGGTGGAAATTTTTGCGTGGGTTCCGGCTTCGATGTCGGGGTTCACCCGAAGGGCAATGGGCGCACGAAGGCCTTTTTCAGTTGCGATGCGGCTGATGGTTTCAAGTTCGGGAACCGATTCAACATTGATCTGGCGAATGCCCACATCCAGCGCCGCCGCAATCTCGCTTTCAGTTTTGCCGATCCCGGAAAATACAATTTTAGATGCCGGAACCCCGGCGCGAAGCGCGCGCGACATTTCACCGCCCGACACCACATCGGCCCCGGCACCCAGACGCGCCAGCGCGTGGATTACGGAAATATTTGAATTGGCTTTAACCGCATAACAAACCAGTGCGTTCATGCCGCGAAGCGCATCGGAAAACACCTGATAGTGGCGTGTCATGGTGGCCGTGGAATAGACATAAAACGGCGTTCCGACGTCAGTGGCGATGTCGGTGATGTCTACATCTTCTGCCGCCAGGCGGCCGTTTTTATAGTCAAAGTAATCCATAGATCTTCTCACGTTCGCAGATCAACCATCTGCTTAGAAAAGGGAATTTAGTTGCCCGGGTAGCTGCCGGGATAGGTCGATCCCGGCGGCACTTCCGGCGCGCCCTTGCGCCCACACGCAGAAACCACACTGCCCATCGCCAGGATTAAAAGTGCTAGCACTGCAAAACGAATGGTTCTTGTTGCGCTGGTGGCCATCTTACAAAAACCTCTTTCTGGCAGACTTACACTGGGCTTTCACGTTATCGGGTGCGGTGCCGCCAAAACTTACACGGCTGGTAACGGAATTTTCCACACCCAACACATCAAACACGGCGTCAGTGATGGAAGCTTCTACCGATTTCATATCATCAATAGAAAGGTCTTCCAGACCCACACCCTTTTCTTCGGCAAGCTTCACCAGTTCGCCGGTCACGTGGTGGGCATTTCTAAATGCCATGCCCAGTTCCTTGACCAGCCAGTCGGCCAGATCGGTCGCGGTGGTAAAGCCCTGACCCGCAGCGTTTTGCATGCGTTCAGTATCAAAAGTTGCTGATCCAAACATGCCGCCCATTGCCGCCAGACACAGTTCCATCGTGTCCGCAGCATCAAACACCGGTTCCTTGTCTTCCTGCATGTCTTTGCCGTAAGCCAGTGGAAGGCCTTTCATGGTTGCCAGCAAACCCAACAGGTTGCCAAACACCCGGCCAGACTTTGCACGCACCAGCTCGGCAGCATCTGGGTTGCGCTTTTGCGGCATGATTGAGCTGCCGGTCGAAAAATCGTCCGACAACCGCATGAAACCAAATGGCTCAGACGTCCAGATCACCACTTCTTCGGCCATGCGCGAAAGATGCACCGCCGCAATCGAAAGCGTGCTTAAAAATTCCAGCGCAAAGTCCCGGTCTGAAACCGCGTCCAGCGAATTTGCCGTGGGCCGATCAAAGCCAAGCGCGTTTGCCGTGTGGTCCCGGTCAATGGGGAACGACGTTCCGGCAAGTGCGGCTGATCCCAGCGGACATTCGTTCAGCCGTGCGCGCGCATCAGAAAGACGCGAGCGATCACGGCCCAGCATTTCCACATAAGCCAACAAATGATGGCCAAGCGTCACCGGTTGGGCGGCCTGTAAATGGGTAAAGCCGGGCAAGATCGTGCCCGCGTGTTCCTCGGCGCGTTTGATTAACACTTCCTGCAAAGCTTTCAGGCCCTCATCCGTGGCGTCGATGGCGTCGCGTATCCATAATTTCAGGTCCGTCGCCACCTGATCGTTTCTGGAACGCGCCGTGTGCAACCGCCCGGCAGCATCCCCGATCAATTCAGCCAGCCGCGCTTCGATGTTCATATGAATGTCTTCAAGCGCGCGCGAAAATTGAAAATCTCCGGCTTCGATCTCGGTGGCAATTTTTTCCAGCCCCTCAAGGATGGCATTGCCATCTTCTTGGGATATGATGCCCTGAGCCTGCAGCATGGTGCAGTGGGCTATGGATCCCTGGATATCCTGGGCGAACAGACGCGCATCAAAGCCGACGGAGGCATTGATTTCCTCCATCACCGCTGATGGTCCTTGTGCGAACCTGCCGCCCCAGATGGCGCTGGTTTTGCTGGTTTTGCTGTTTTGATCGCTCATAGTCCGGTGTTCCACTAAAAATTAGTGCCAAAGCCGCAAAATCGGGTCTGGCGCTATGCATAATAACCTTATATCAAGGCCCGGTGATGAACCTAAATCCCGATAACCGCAAGGTTTTTCTTGGCATTGGCGCTGTTATGGCGCTGGTGGTCCTCATCGCCTTCATTGTGGTGAAATCCCTAAATCTTGCAAGTGTAGAGGCCCCCGAGGCCCCGGCGTCTCAGCTCGAGGCGAGCCAGCCGGTCGTCCTTGAAGGCCCGCTGGCCCCGCCGGCGCTTCTGCAAGGGCGGATCGGCCAAACCAGCTTCAGCCCTGAAGCCCTGAGCACCCCGTTTTTTGACGCAGACGGGCGCGAAATCACAGCCCTTGACCTTATCGGCCAAAGCCCGAAGGGAACCGGGCTGGTGATTAACTTCTGGGCCACATGGTGCGTGCCTTGTGTCAAGGAAATGCCCGAGCTGGACCAGCTGGCGGGCGATTTGAAAGACAGCGGCGTTAAGGTTCTGGCACTTTCGGTGGACCGCAAGGCTGCACAAAAAGTGCCGCCGTTTTACGCCGCCAACGCCATCAAAAATCTGGAGCTTCTCTATGATGAACGTGGCCGGGTTTCCAAACGCATGGGGGTGCGGGGCCTGCCGACCACGGTGTTAATCCGTGCCAACGGCCAGCCGCTGGGCCAGGTGGTGGGCATCGTTCAGTGGGACGATCCACAAGTGCGTGATTATCTGGCTCGCGTGCTGGGACCGGCCCGGCAATAAACTCAATCAAATCAAGTCTGTAAGAATGTGTGGGTTTTATTGGTCTGACCGTGGCAATCCTGATATGAATGGGGGCGATAATTCCGGTGATGCGGGGGGCATCTACCTTTTCGGCGCGATCATTTGCGCACCTATGCCGAGAAAGGTTTGGCCAGCACGGCCCTGCACCCGTAAATGAGCGAGGAGCAGGGGCACAGATGCCCAAGAATAAATCCAAGAAACCGGCCATCAAGATGCCGCCCATGCCCGATACCCACGAGCAGCGGCTGTATGACTTTGTGTCCACGGTCGGCGACTGGATATGGGAAACAAATACGCTTCTTGAATTCACCTATGTATCGGAACGCTTTGAAGCCCTGACGGGGCTTGAGGAATCATTCCTGCTGGGCACCACTTTGTCGCAACTGGTGTTGGGTTTTCCCAAGGTTAGCGCAAAAAATAAAACCATCTTTAACCTTGATAACAAAGCCCCATTCCACGAAATCGCTTGCTCGCTGGTATCTGAAAGCGGTGCCATCATGCACTTCAGCCTTTCGGGAACGCCGTTTTACGATTCTGATGGATTGTTCTGCGGTTACCGGGGTGCGGCGCACAACATTACCGATAAATTATCGACCTACCGGATGCCCAAACTTGCGGCGCAAGACCCGGATGCCCCCGCGAACGAAACTCCCAACCCCGGCGAAGCTGAAGCCACCGAGGCCTTTGTCATCTATGACAAGGCTGGCAACGTGATCGGTGCCAGCGAAAGTTATCTGCAGCTTTACCCCGACATCAGCGACATGATTATTCCCGGTGCCACGCTGAAGGATATTCTTACAGAAACGGTCAAGCGTATCGACATTCCCGAGGCAAAAACCGACCCCGAAAAATGGGTGCAGGAAAAGCTCGAAGAACGATTGCGCGCCAAAACCGGAACCAAGGAAATTTTCCGCCATGGCCGCTGGTGGCGTATGCACGAAAGCCTGACCAGTGATGGCAATGTTTTGTGTATGCACACCGATATTACCGACCTGAAAAATATGGAAACATCCTTGCTGGATGCCGAAACGCGTTATCGCAAGCTGGTCGAGCTGGCACCCGACCTGACGTGCGTAATAACCGACGGCATTATTACCTTGATGAATTCTGCAGGCGCAAACGTGCTGGGCTTTGATTCAAGCGAAGAACTGCTTGGCACCGCGTTTCATAAATATGTTCACCCGGATTTTGAAGATATCATCCGCCATGAGCTTGAATCGCTTTTGGAAGAAAAGTGGATGCCGATCCGCCTCGTGCATCACGATGGCCACATCATGGATGCCGAGCTTGCCGCCATGCCCCTATCGCGCAACACCGCCAAGACCGTCATGTTGGTGGCGCGCGATACATCAGATCGCAAACGGTCCGTTGAGGCCCTGATCGCACGTGATGAACATTTACGCAGCGTCATGGACACCGTGGTTGATGGCATTATTTCCATCGATAAAAACGGCATCATCCAGTCGTTTAACAAATCGGCTGAACGCATTTTCGGCTACCCCGCCCACGAGGTCATCGGCAAAAACGTAAAAATGCTGATGCCCGAACCGCAAAAAAGTGAACACGACGGGTATCTGGACAATTACCTGACAACGGGGAATGCAAAAATTATTGGCTTCGGGCGCGAAGTGACCGGCCTGAAAAAAGATGGACATGAATTTCCGATGGATCTGGCCGTTTCCGAAATGCGCCGCGATGGGGTTTCGACCTTTATCGGCGTGGTCCGCGATATTACCGAGCGCAAAAAATCGGAAGAAAGTTTGCACGACAGTCGCGAACGTCTTGCCTTGGCCATTGAGGGTTCCGGCGAAGGCATTTGGGATTGGGACGCCAGATCAGACCTGATTTATATTTCGCCCAAAATTCAGGAAATGTTCGGCATCGTGCAAAAAAACATCCGGCCCAAGGAATGGCAGGATTACATACACCCCGATGATACGAAAATTTTCCAGGCTGCGCTGGTCGATTACCTGAACGAACAAACGACGACCCTGAACATTGAATGCCGTTTTCTTGACCCTGACAAGAATTCGATTTGGGTGCGCATCAGCGGCAAGGCGCTTAGAAATAAAACAGGCCGGGCCTATCGAATTTCAGGTTCCGTCGCTGACATTACCCAACGGGTTGTGTTTGAAAATGAAATTATCGGCGCCAAGGAACGCGCCGAAGTCGCCAACCGTGTCAAAACCGAATTTTTGGCGAACATGTCGCATGAACTTCGCACCCCGCTAAACGCGATTATCGGATTTTCAGATGTCATGGTTTCTGCCCTGTTTGGCAAGCTGGACAGCCATTACGATGAATATGCCCACAACATCCGCGATTCCGGACAACATCTTCTGGGTGTCATCAATGATATTTTGGATGTATCGCGCGTTGAAACCGGAAACCTGGAAATCCGTTCCGAAGCAATCGCCGTGCTGGCGCTGGTCGATTCCGCCATGCGGCTGGTGCGTGACCGCGCCCATGCGGGCGACCTGAAATTAATCAAGGATATCGAAAACCGGCTTCCAGAAGTCAGCGTCGATACCCAACGCATGAAACAGGTTTTGATCAACGTACTGTCCAATGCGGTGAAATTCACGCCCGAAGGCGGGTCCGTTACCATTTCAGCCAAGCGCGAGACGGGCGGCGGCATCATCATTGCGATCAAGGATACCGGCATCGGCATGGCGGAAGAAGATATTGAAATCGCGCTAACCCCGTTCGGCCAGGTCGATAGCCGCCTGCAGCGCAAGTACGAAGGCACCGGATTGGGCCTGCCATTATCAAAAAACCTGATCGAGCTGCATTCTGGTACAATAGATATCAAGAGCAACCCCAAGGTCGGCACCACAGTCTTCCTGACCATTCCGGCGGAACGTGTGATCGACTAATCTGTATTACGCGAAATGCGCAGCCCATGTCCCCATCTGAAATCCGTATTGCATCTTATAACCTGGAAAGCCTCGACGAGCCGCCCAAAGGGGGCGTGCGCATGCAAAGCCGCATTGATGTGCTGCGCCCGCAACTAAACCGTTTGCGCGCCGACGTTTTGTGCCTGCAGGAAGTCAACGGCCAGGACGAGGCAGACGGAACCCGCAGCCTGCGCGCGCTTAATCAGATAATCGAAGGCACCATTTATGAAAACTACCACCGCGTTCACACGCTTAGCCCATCGGGCAAAGGGGCGCGTGATCGCCATAATCTGGTGACGTTGACGCGCTTTCCCATTACCGGCCAC
>DAOVVL010000254.1 GCA_030637205.1 Thalassospiraceae bacterium
GCCAATGGCTTCGCACAATGGCTGGATGGTTTTCAGGTGTTGTCGCACCAACACATCGGTTGGCGCCATCAATACCGCCTGCGAACCGGATTCTATGGCGGCCAACATAGCCAATAATGCCACCACCGTTTTGCCGCTGCCCACATCGCCTTGCAACAGACGAAGCATTCTTACGTTGCTTTTCAAATCGGTGTCTATTTCGCTCAAAGCCTGAACCTGTGATCCGGTCAAATCAAAGTCCAAGGCGTCGGTTACCTGTTTGCGTAAAGTTCCTTGCCAGTTGAGCGGTCTTCCTTTGGCCCGGCGCATACCGCGACGCACCAATGCCAACGCCAACTGGTTGGATAACAGCTCGTCATAGGCCAGACGTTTGCGCGCATCCGTGGTCGGTTCTAGGTCCGCCACATCGCCCGGATGATGGGCGGAAATTAGGGCCGCTTTCCAATCGGGCCAGCTTTCGCGCTTGATATGTTCGGGATCAAGCCATTCGGGCATCTCGGGTGCGTGTTCCAGCGCGCCCGACACCGCCTTGACCATGACTTTCTGGCTAACGCCGGCGCTCAAGCCATAAGTCGGCTCTAACCTCAGGATGCTTTCAAGCTCTTCGGGTTTAACGATGTGATCGGGGTGGGTGATCTGCACCTTGCCCTGATAATGTTCAACCTGGCCGCTGACCACGCGCACCGCGCCTTCGGGCAGGGTTTTTTGCAGATAATCGGTATGGGCATGAAAAAACACCAGGCTCATCTCGCCGCTTTCATCAAAACAGCGCACCCGATAGGGCATGCGCTTGTTTCGCGACGGCTCATGCTTGCCCACGGTGATCTCGATAGTGGCGATGCGCCCGGCTTCGGCGTCGGTGATGGATGGCTGATAGCGCCGGTCCACCACGCCTTGCGGCAGATGCCACAACAAGTCCACGATGTCCGGCCCGGCGGCGGTTTCCACCGCCTTGGCGATGCGCGGACCGACCCCTTTTAAGGTCGTGACGGGCTTGAACAGGGGGTAGAGGATTTGCGGGCGCATTTAATCTCGGGTGATCTCGGGTGCTGACATCTTGGGGCTTAGGGCTTATACCCTATCATTCTTTCGCCCCGTATTTGGACCCTGAAAATGGCCTGAATAATGGGGCTAACAAGGTGGTTTGGATCTGATGGATAAGCGCAGGAAACGCCTTTTATACCAGTGTACCCACTGCGGCATGAAGGAAAATGACGTGTTGCTGGGCGGTTTTGCCCGCGCCACGGTTGAGGCGCTGGACGATGTTGAACTTGGCGCGCTGGAAGCCCTGATCGGGGTGCCTGATAACGACCTTTTGAACTGGATTTTGGGTAAAGTTGCGCCCGATCCGGCCCATGATACGGCCTTGCTCAAACGTATCCAGGACTTTAGCAAAGGCCCATAAATAATTGAATTCCAAGATTAATATCTCAAATGATCCGGGCCGCACCCTTGTTTTCGGGGCGCCTTCTGGCATGGACGGCAAACTGCTCGCTGAACTGGCCAGCGGTGATGGTAGCAATGATGGCGGCGGCGAAGTTCTGTTCGTGGCGCGCGATGATGTGGCCTTGGCGCGAACCCGCGAGGCTTTGCGCTTTTTCTCCCCCGATCTCGAAATCATCGACTTTCCGGCGTGGGATTGCCTGCCGTACGACCGGGTTTCGCCCAACGCGGCAATCGCCGCCGCGCGCATTGATGCGCTATCAAACCTGTTGCAGCCCGCGGCCCCTGCGGGTCGCGTGGTGCTCACCACCGTATCGGCACTTTTACAGCGCGTTCCACCGGCCAGCGCGTTCAAGGGCGCGGTGCAAGCAATAGAAGTGGGGGGCGAGACCGACCCCGATGAACTGGCAGCCTTTCTCGTTTCAAGCGGTTATCACAGTGCGCGCACCGTGGTCGAACCGGGTGAGTTCGCACGGCGCGGCGGTTTGCTGGATATTTTCCCGGCGGGCAGCGAAAACCCGGTGCGGCTTGATTTTTTTGGCGACGATGTGGAAAGCATCCGCACCTTTGATGCCGCGACCCAGCGCACCATCGGAAATCTCGATCGCCTTGATTTGAAACCGGTCAGCGAAGTGCCGATGGACGAAGCCGCCATCAGTCGCTTTCGCACCGGATACCGCGAATTGTTTGGCGCCGTTACGAAGGACGACCCACTTTACGAATCCATTTCCAACGGCCAACGCCATTTGGGCATGGAACACTGGCTGGGCTTGTTTTATGCGAAGCTGGAAACGCTGCTGGATTATTTGCCGGGCGCGGTGGTGGCGTTTGATCATCAATCCACTGAGGCCATGGCATCACGGTTTGAGCTGATCGATGAATATTATCAAGCGCGCAAAGCCGTGCTGGATCATGCGCGCGGATCGCTAAACGATGGCCAGCCGCCCTATAACCCGGTTCCGCCTGATCGTTTGTTTTTGGGCGCGGGTGAGCTGGAAAAGGTGCTGATCAAACGCCGGGTGGTCCAATTCAGCCCCTTTGATGTTCCGGACGGGGAAAGTTCGTTCAGCGCCACGTTTGATGCGGGTGGGCATCTGGGTCGTGAATTTTCAGACGCGCGCGTCAATCCCAAGCTCAACGTCTTTGACGTGTTTGCCGAACACGTTACTGATCTGCAAAATCAAGGCCTGACGCCCATTATCGGTGCATACACACAAGGTTCGGGCGAGCGCCTGCAAATCCTGATGGACGAGCATGATATTCAAACGCGCTGGGTTGAAAACATTGAACATGCACGCGAAGGGGTCGCCGCAACGCTAACCGTGGCGGTGCTGGGACTGGACCGTGGGTTTGTCGATGCTCGAGCAAGGATCGCGGTCATCTCTGAGCCGGACCTGTTGGGTGAACGCCTCAGCCGACCGGGAAAACGCAAAATCCGCGCCGAAAACTTTATCGCCGACGTTTCGGTGTTAAGCGAAGGCGATCTGGTGGTCCACGTCGAACACGGCATCGCACGCTTCGATGGGCTGATGACGATCAAAGCCGCGGGCGCTGCGCACGATTGCCTGCGCCTGATTTATGCCGGCGAAGACAAGTTGTTCCTGCCCGTTGAAAACATTGACGCCATCACGCGGTTTGGGTCCGAAGATGCGGGCGCGAACCTTGACCGCTTAGGCGGCGCATCGTGGCAGGCGCGCAAGGCGTCGATGAAAAAACGCCTGCGCGATATGGCACAAGAACTGATCAAGATCGCCGCAACCCGCGAACTGAAAACAGCCGACCCCATGCACGCCGACATCGGGGCGTTCGATGAATTCCAGTCGCGCTTTCCCTATATCGAAACCGAAGATCAGGCCAACGCGATTGTTGATGTGGTCAAGGATCTGGCGGCGGGCCGCCCGACCGACCGGCTGATTTGCGGCGATGTGGGCTTTGGCAAAACCGAAGTTGCGTTGCGCGCGGCCTTCATTGCCGCCATGAGCGGGCGTCAGGTGGCGTTGGTGGTGCCGACCACATTGTTGGCGCGGCAACATTTCCGCCAGTTCGAAGAACGTTTCAGGGGCTTTCCCGTGCGCGTTCGCCAACTGTCACGGCTGGTCACAACCAAGCAATCAAGTGAAACCAAGGAAGCCCTTAAAAAAGGCACGGTTGATATTGTGATCGGAACCCATGCGTTGCTGGCGAAAGATTTGGGCTTTCGCGATCTTGGCTTGTTGATTATTGACGAAGAGCAGCACTTTGGCGTCAAGCACAAGGAACAGCTTAAATCATTGAAAGTTGGTGTGCATGTGCTGACACTTTCGGCAACGCC
>DAOVVL010000040.1 GCA_030637205.1 Thalassospiraceae bacterium
CCGGAAGGGGTGGACTGACACTTAAATGCCCCATGCGCATTTTTCGCCATTTTACCGACCTGCCAGATGACGCCCGCGGCGTCGTGGTTGCCATTGGCAACTTCGATGGCATGCATAAGGGCCATCAGGAAGTCATCCGAGAGGCCGGCACCATAGCGCGTGCCCAAGGCCTGCCGTGGGCGGTGCTGACGTTTGAGCCGCATCCCACATCTGTGTTTCGCCCAGAGGCCGATCCGTTTCGCCTGACCACCATGCGCACCAAGCTGCGCCTGATCGAAGGCATGGGCGTGGACGTGGTGCTGGTGCAGCATTTTGATAAGGAATTTGCCAGCCTTGATGCCGACGCCTTCATTGATGAGGTCTTGGTCGCGGGGCTGGGGGCGCGCCATGTGGTGGCCGGATATGATTTTGAATTTGGCCATGGCCGTGGCGGCAACTGTGATGTTTTGCTGGCCAAGGGTCGCGACAAGGGCTTTGGCTTTACCGCCGTGTCCAAGGTGACCGACGCTGACGGTGAGGTCTATTCCTCAACGCGGGTTCGGACCTTGTTAAAAGACGCCAACCCCCGCGCGGCGGCTGAGATTCTTGGTGTTCCCTTTGAAATTGAAGGCCGGGTCGAACACGGCGACGCGCGCGGCCGTGAACTGGGCTTTCCCACCGCCAACTTGGAGATGGGCGATTACCTGCACCCCGCCACCGGCATCTACGCGGTTCAGGCAGGCGTGGACGAAGGCATGGAAACCCGCTGGATGGACGGGGCCGGAAGCTTCGGTTACCGTCCACAATTCGGTGGCACAACGGAGCTGATGGAAGTCTATCTGTTCGACTTTGATGGTGACCTGTATGGCAAACACCTGCGCGTGCGCCTGATCGAATATTTGCGCCCGGAAAAGAAATTTGACGGGGTAGAGGAATTAAAGGCACAAATCGCAAGAGATTGCGATGAGGCCAGAGCCATTCTGGCGAAAGAGCGGAGCTGAGTTCAGGAACGCATGAGCATAGATTATAAAAAAACCGTCTTCCTTCCCCAGACCGAGTTCCCCATGCGTGCGGGCCTGCCCAAGCGCGAGCCCGATACGCTGGAACGCTGGGCCAAGCTGGATCTGTATGCGCGTCACCGCGAACAGGGTGCGGGCCGTGAAAAGTTCATCCTTCACGATGGACCGCCGTACGCCAACGGGCATCTGCACATCGGGCATGCGCTGAACAAAATCCTCAAAGACACCATCAACCGAAGCCAGCAGATGATGGGTAAGGATGCCGACTATGTGCCGGGCTGGGATTGCCACGGCCTGCCGATCGAATGGAAGATCGAAGAAAAATATCGCAAGGCGGGCAAGGATAAAGACGAAGTCGATGTGGTGGAATTTCGCAAGGAATGCCGTGAATTCGCCGCCCACTGGATTGAGGTGCAGCGCGAAGAATTCAAACGCATGGGCGTGATCGGCAACTGGGACAAGCCATACCTGACCATGACGTTCAAGGCCGAGGCGCAGATCGCTTCTGAACTTGGCAAGTTCTTGATGAACGGCTCTCTTTATAAAGGGGCCAAGCCGGTGATGTGGTCGGTGGTTGAAAAAACCGCCCTTGCAGAAGCCGAAGTCGAATACCACGACCATCGCTCGCCTACTATCTTCGTGCGCTTCCCCGTTGTTAAATCCAATGTCGATGCGCTGAAAGATGCCAGCGTTGTGATCTGGACCACCACGCCGTGGACCATTCCCGCCAACCGCGCGGTAGCGTTTGGTGCCGACATTGAATATGTGGCCGTGAACGTGAAATCGGTCGGTGAAGAAAGTCAGGCCGTCCAAGGTGAAACCATCATCATCGCCAGCGCCTTGGTCAGCGAGATTTGCGAAGCCGCAGGCATCACGGCCCATGAAATCACAGCGACCTTCAAGGGCGCGGATTTAGCCGGCACCATCTGCCACCACCCTTTACGAAGTGATGATGTGGTCTTTGAAATCGACATCCCGCTTCTTAAAGCCGACTTCGTTGAAGTCGATACCGGGTCGGGCTTCGTGCATATCGCGCCCGGCCATGGCGCCGATGACTGGGAACTGGGCATTGCCAATGGTATTGCGGTTCCCGATACGGTCGGGCCGGATGGTGCGTACCTTGAAGCGGTGGGCGAAAAGCTCAAAGGTCTCAAGGTGTTGGAATACGATCCGACCAAGAAAAAAAGCAAACCGTGGTTCCCTGCGAACAAGGCGGTCATCGTCATGCTGGCCGAAAACGGCTCGTTGCTGGCGTCCGATGCCATTGTGCACAGCTATCCTCATTCATGGCGGTCCAAGGCACCGTTGATTTTCCGCAATACGCCGCAGTGGTTTATTTCCATGGAAAAAACCGGGCTTCGCGACACCGCATTGAAAGCCATCGACGACACCCGCTTTGTTCCGCCCCAAGGCAAGAACCGCCTGCGCGCCATGATCGAACAACGCCCCGACTGGTGCGTATCGCGCCAGCGTGCGTGGGGCGTGCCGATTACGGTGTTTGTGAACAAGAAAACCGGCGAACCGCTGAAAGATCAAGCGGTGATGGACCGCATTTTTGATATCTTCAAAGAAGAAGGCTCCGACGCGTGGTTTTCCCGCGATCCGCAGGATTTTCTGGGCGACGATCATAATGCAGATGATTTCGATCAGGTGCGCGATATTCTTGACGTGTGGTTCGATAGCGGCTCCAGCCACGCGTTCGTGCTGGAAGGCGACGAATGGCCGAATTTGAAATCGCCCGCGTCGCTATATCTGGAAGGTTCTGACCAACATCGCGGCTGGTTCCATTCATCATTGCTGGAAAGTTGCGGCACCCGTGGCCGCGCACCCTACGATGCGATTTTGACCCACGGTTTTATTCTCGATGAAAAAGCCGAGAAGATGTCCAAATCATCGGGCAATGCACTTTCACCACAGGATGTTTACAACCAGTACGGCGCCGACATCCTGCGCCTGTGGGTGGTCGGCACCGATTACACCGAAGACCCGGTGTTTGGACCTGAAACCCTGAAACAGATGGCCGATGTGTATCGCCGCCTGCGCAATACGTTGCGCTATCTTCTGGGTAACCTTGAAGGCTTTGATGAAGCTGAGCGCATGGACCCGGCGCAAATGCCGGAACTGGAACGCTGGATGCTGCACCGCCTATGGGAAATGGACGCCAAGGTGCGCACGTCGTGCGATGCGTTTGAATTTCATCCGCTGTTTACCGAGCTGAACAATTTTTGCACGTTGGATTTATCGGCGTTCTATTTCGATATTCGCAAAGACACACTTTATTGCGAGCGCGCAGACTCGACCCTGCGCCGCGCCACGCGCACGGTGCTGGATGAAATTTTCAATTACCTGACCGCATGGCTGGCACCGTTTATCTGCTTCACCACCGAAGAAGCATGGCTGGCGCGTTTCCCCAGCGATAGCGACAGCGTGCACTACCGCCTGTTCCCCGATGCGCCGGAAAACTGGCAGAACGACGAACTTGCGAAAAAATGGGCCAAGGTGCGCGATCTGCGCCGCGTCGTGACAGGTGCGTTGGAAATTGAACGCGCCGAAAAGCGCATCGGTTCCAGTTTGCAAGCGGCACCCAAGGTTTATGCGCCCGCTGATTATATTTCCGCCATGCAAGGCGTGGACCTTTCTGAGCTTGCCATCACATCGGCGGGCGAGTTGATTGAAGGCGCTGTGCCTGATGGTGCGTTCACGCTGGAAGACGTCGAAGGCGTCGGCGTGGTTCCTGATACTGCCCACGGCGAAAAGTGTGATCGCTGCTGGAAGGTGCTGCCCGATGTGGGCAAAGACGCCGAACACCCAACCTTGTGTCCGCGTTGCGCAGATGCGGTCACACATATGGGTGAGCCAGGTTGAACGACACCCAACACGATCTCAAACAATTGCGCGTCGCCGGGCTGGCGACGGCGTTTGCTGTGTTGGTGTTGGACCAGCTCAGCAAATGGTGGATGCTGACCGATATCCTGTCGCCGCCGACGCTGCTCAAGATTACGCCGTTTTTTAATCTGGTGCTGACCTGGAACCGTGGCATCAGCTTTGGTTTTTTCAAGGCTGACAGTCCGTGGGGCACCTGGTTGCTGGCGGCGGTGGCCGGCGTGATTGTGATTTTCCTGCTTCGCTGGATGTTCAAGGGCGAAAGCAGGCTTTCAGTGGTGGCCCTCGGGCTGATTGTGGGCGGTGCCATTGGCAATGTGATCGACCGGGCGCGATTCGGTGCCGTGGTAGACTTTCTCGATTTTCATCTGGCTGGAACGCATTTCCCGGCGTTTAATGTAGCAGATAGCGCCATAACCATAGGCGCAGCGGCCCTTGTGCTGGAGGCCTTGTTTGCTGGCCCGGAACAGCCTAAGAATAACACCCATGAATAAACGCCTGATCCTTGCCGCCCTGATTGTTACAGCCACCATAACTGCCGGCTGCGCGGAAACGCGCCGAACGCTGATCAAGGAAAAGGGCGCCCCTGATGAATTTCAGGTTTATACCCGCGCGCCACTGTCGTTGCCGCCTGATTTTGGCCTGCGCCCCCCGGCGGAACCCGGCACCGAAGTTCGTCCCGAAGATGATCCCCGCGAAAAAGCACGCGCCGCCGTGCTTGGCAGCACCACCGGGCAACAGCCGATCAACGCATCCAGCCCCGGCTTGGCGATTATTTATGCGCGCACCGGCGTGGGACAGGTTGAACCCAACATTCGCCAGATCATCAACCGCGAATCCTCAGCCTTTGCCGAAGAAGACACTTCGGTCATGGAAGGCCTGATGTTTGGCGATGATCCCGAATATGGCGTTGCCGTGGACCCTGAAGAAGAATTAAAGCGTATTCGGGAAAATCAGGCGCTGGGTCGCCCCATTAACGAGGGTGATGTACCGACGATTGAGCGCAAACAGCCCCGTCTGCTTGACGGCCTGTTTGACTAATCGCGGACTAATCCCCGTTTTGCGCCTAAATACATCTTTTCGTTGCCTTTGAAGTGCCCCATTTATGGCGATATTGCTATGGTCAGCCGTGCGCTTGTGCGGGCTTCATCTGCACAGACCATTTAGGGTTTTGATTTTTATATGAATAAATTGTTTTCCATGATGCTAACGGCATTGATAACCTTGTGGCTTGCCGGGCCGGCAGCGGCAGAAGTTTTTTCGCCCACGGTATTTAAGTTGGATAACGGTCTGCAAGTCGTCGTTATTGAAAAACACCGCTCGCCCGTGGTTACGCAAATGCTGTGGTACAAGGTCGGTGCATCCGATGAGCCCACTGGCAAAACCGGCATGGCGCACCTTTTGGAACACTTGATGTTCAAGGGTACTCAAAAATTTCCCGATGGCGAATTTTCGGCCATGTTGGCGCGCCACGGCGGAAATGAAAATGCGTTCACCGCCTTGGATTACACTGGCTATCACCAAACGGTTTCAAGAGACCGTTTGGAAATGGTGATGGAACTTGAAGCGGACCGAATGCGCAATCTGGTGTTGCGGTCCGGTGACATCAACACCGAACGCGAAGTTATTTTAGAAGAACGCCGCCAGCGTATCGGCAATAACCCGTCGGGTGAATTACGCCTTCAAATCGATCAGGCGCTTTTCCCGGGCGATCACGCATATGGGCGGCCGGTTATCGGTTGGGAAGCGGATATTGTTTCCATCACAAAGCAGGATCTGGAAGCCTTTTACCAACAACACTATAGCCCCGCCAACGCCGTATTGGTGGTGGCCGGTGATGTGACGCCCGGTGAAGTGAAAGCTCTGGCGGAAAAATATTATGCGCCCATTAAAAACGGCGCAGCCCCCATCCATGCGGCGCTTCCCTTTCCAAAAAAAGGAAAACCTTCCAGCGTGGTGTTAAACGATGCGCGGGTACGCCAGCCGTCATGGAACCTTTCCATCTTGGCGCCATCAATGAGTTCCGACGATAAACGCGAGATCGCGGCGTTGGAAGTGCTCGATGAAGTGATGGGCGGCGGAACCACATCGCGTTTGTATCGTGCCTTGGTGGTGGAACAGGGCATCGCCGTTGCGGCGGGTGCGCGTTATGCATCGGGCGCACGCGGTCCGGGCCGGTTTTTATTTTATGCCAGCCCCAAACCCGGCGTTTCGCTGGACGCTTTGCAAAGCGCCACGGCACAGGAAGTTGAAAAGTTTATCGAACAAGGTTTTGTGACCGGCGAGCTGGCGCGCGTAAAAAAGCGCATGCTGGCCTCCGCTGTGTATGTGCGCGATGAGCTGAAAAGCGGTGCCTGGGCGCTGGGCGGCGCGCTGGCCGCGGGCCACAGCGTCATGGATGTTGAAGGCTGGCCCGAACGCATCCGCACCGTTACGGGCGAAGACATCAAAAAGGCTGCGCGTAAACTATGGCGCGATCCTAGGCGCGTTTCCGCCAAGCTGCTGCCTGCTGAACCCAATAGTGGGGGTGGCGGATAATGGCCAGATCAAATGCAATTTTATGGGCAGGCCTGGCGCTGGTCCTCATGCTGGCGGTCGCGCCCATCAAGCTTGCATACGCCACCGAAGTAAAATCTGTGAAAAGCCCGCTCGGCATGACCGCGTGGCTGGTCGAAGACCACACCAACCCGGTCATTTCCATGTCGTTCGCGTTCAAGGGTGCGGCCGCGCTGGACCCGGTGGGCAAGGCCGGGCTGGCCAATCTGGTATCCGCCCTGCTGGATGAAGGGGCGGGCGATCTCGACAGCCAGGCTTTTCAGCGCCGCCTTGAAGATGGCGCCATCACCCTTCGCTTCAGTGCGGGCAAGGATAATTTTTCAGGAAATTTCAGAACGCTAACCGAAAACATGGACGAGGCCACAGAGTTATTAAGATTGGCCGTGACGAGCGCGCGTTTCGATGTCGAACCGGTGGAACGCATTCGCGCCCAAGTCATGGCAAACGTTCGACGCGAACTTGAAGATGCCGATACCATCGCATCCGACGCATTGTTTGCACAATTGTTCCCATCTCATGGTTACGGGCGGCGCACCGATGGCACCCTTGAGACCATCGGCGCCATTGAGCGCAAAGATCTGGTCGCCTTTGCGAACCAGCGCTTGGTCCGCAGTCGCCTGACTATCGGTATCTCAGGCGACATCACTGAAGGCGAGGCGCAAAAATTTATTGAAAACGCATTTGGCGACTTGCCTATGGGCGAAGTTGAACCGCCTGTGGCAGAAGTTCAGGCACAAGCCAGTGGAATGTTATCGGTCATCAAACGCGATTTTCCGCAAAGCGCGATCTTGTTTGGCCACGGCGGCATCAAACGCGATGATCCTGATTTTTATGCAGCCCTGATCATGAACCATATTTTGGGCGGGGGCAGCTTCACCTCGCGCCTTTACGAAGAAGTCCGTGAAAAGCGCGGCCTTGTGTATTCCATCGGCACTGGGTTGGCCGCGTTCGACCATGCAGGTGCCATCATTGGCAGCGCCGGAACCGCCAACGCGCGAGCCGCTGAAACCATCGCCATCATTCGCCAGCAATGGGGCCACATGGCTGAAGGCGGGGCCACGGATGCAGAATTGGCTGATGCCAAAACCTATGTGATTGGATCATTTCCGCTGCGCTTTACATCAAGCCGGGCCATTGCGCGGATACTGGTTTCCATGCAGCTAAACCATTTAGGCGCGGATTATCTGGATAAGCGCAAAGACATCATCAACGCCGTGAACGCAGATGATGTGCGCCGGGTCGCCGCGCGCTTGTTAGACAGCGATCGCCTCAACATGGTGGTGGTGGGCCAGCCCCAAGGCGTGACAGAAGGCGTTGTCGGGCAACCCTGAAACGACCCCTTTGATGGGGCTTTGCCTTGGGCCGGGTTGTGCTAATCTCAATTCTATTGTGACCACACACCGGAGAAATTCACCGTAAATGCTGTTTCAACAGGTCATTCAGGACTGTTTCCAGACCCACGTCGGTGACGCGGGTTTAAGCGATCACGACCTGGGCGAATACCGCGAACAAACCGGCCCCATTATTGATGGCCTCATTGCACAACAAGCCAGCGGTAAACTGCCATTGCTGAGTTTGGCCGGGCACACCGATGATCTGGCTCAGATGGAACCCGTGGCTGCGCGTTTTCGTGAAAAGTTCAGCGATGTGGTGGTGCTGGGCACCGGCGGGTCTTCGCTGGGGGGCCAGGCGTTATATGCACTGGCCGACAGCGGTTTTGGCCCCCGCATGGGCGGGCCGAAACTGCATTTCATCGATAACGTTGACCCCGATACGTTTGAATTGCTGATCAATCAGTTAGACCTCAAACAAACCGGGTTCATCGTGATTTCCAAATCCGGCGCAACGTCCGAAACCGTGGCGCAGTTCGTGGTCTGCCTCGAAGCCCTGATGGCCAAGCGTGGCCGCGATAGCGCGGCGCGCCAGGCGTTGGTGATTACAGAACCCGCAAGCAATCCACTGAGAAGCCTTGCCGATCGTCTGAACATTCCGGTGCTCGATCACGACCCAAACATTGGCGGGCGCTTTTCGGTGCTGTCGCTGGTGGGGTTGATCCCGGCGATGATCGCGGGGCTGGATGCACGCGCTGTGCGCGAAGGCGCACGCGAAGTGCTGGAAGAAACTCTGAACGCATCAGACCCCCGCGAAAGTCCACCGGCCATCGGGGCCGCGATCAAGGTCGCGATGTTAAAGAAGAAAAATATTTCCAACACCGTGTTGATGCCCTATGTCGACCGGCTGGCGCCATTTGCGTTGTGGTTTCGCCAGTTATGGGCGGAAAGTCTGGGCAAGGGCGGCAGTGGGTCAACGCCGATCCGCGCCCTTGGCACGCGCGACCAGCACAGCCAGATGCAGCTATATCTCGATGGTCCCAAAGACAAGATGTTTACCCTGATGTTCATGGATGTGGCCAAGCATGGCCGGTTGATTTCCACGGCACTGGTCAAGGAAGCAGAGCTCAGTTACCTGCAAGGGCGCTACATGGGCGACCTGCTGGACGCCGAACAACGCGCCACTGCCGAAACGCTGGTTAAAAACGGCTGCCCGGTGCGCCTGTTTTTATTGCCCAAGCTTGACGAACAAGTCATCGGCGGGCTTTTCATGCATTTCATGCTGGAAACCATCATCGCCGCAGGGCTGTTGGGCGTAAATGCGTTCGATCAGCCAGCCGTGGAGCAGGGCAAAGACCTGACGCGTCAATTTCTTTCAGAAATGGATTAAGCCGATGACGGGGCTGAATTCTGAAATCCGTTTGTTGCCCGATACGCTGGTCAACCAGATTGCGGCGGGTGAAGTTGTGGAACGCCCGGCGGCGGCACTTAAAGAACTGGTGGAAAACAGCATTGATGCGGGCGCCACCCAAATCGATATCCAGCTTCGCGATGGTGGGCGCACGTTGATTTCGGTCAGCGACGACGGGCGCGGCATGGACGCGGATCAATTGACGCTGGCTGTTGAACGCCACGCCACGTCCAAACTTCCCGATGATGATCTGGTGCATATCCAGACGCTGGGTTTTCGCGGCGAGGCGCTGCCATCCATCGGCGCGGTGGCGCGGCTTACCATTACGTCGCGGGCCAAGGGTGCTGAAAACGCGTGGGCACTTTCCATCGAAGGCGGCAACAAAGACGAAGCGCAGCCAGCCGCACTTCCCGGCGGCACCCGCATCGAAGTTCGCGATCTTTTTTTTGCAACACCGGCGCGGCTTAAATTCCTCAAAACGGCGCGCACCGAACAAACCCATGCAGTTGAGGCCGTGACCCGTTTGGCGATGGCGAACCCGGCGGTGGGCTTCACACTTTCAGACGGCACGCGCACGGTGTTGCGCTTTGCCCCCGCAGGTGGCGATTTGCTGGGCGCACGCCTGGACCGATTATCGCAAGTGATGGGCCGCGAATTTTCTGAAAACGCGCTAATGATCGAAGCTGAACGCGAAGGGGTGCGGCTAACCGGCCACATTGGATTGCCGACGCTCAACCGCGGCAACGCGCGCCACCAGTATTTGTTCGTGAACGGCCGCCCGGTCAAAGACCGTTTACTGGCAGGTGCCGTGCGCGGCGCGTACCGCGATTTTCTGGCCCATGACCGCCACCCCCTGGTGGCTTTGTTTCTGGAAATTGATCCGGCGTGGGTCGATGTCAACGTGCATCCGGCCAAGACCGAGGTGCGCTTTCGCGACGCCGGGCTGGTGCGCGGATTAATCGTGGGGGCGTTAAAACACGCGCTGGCGGGGGCCGGGCATCGGGCATCGACCACGGTTTCCGATCAGGCGTTAGGCGCCGCGCGCCCTGAAGGCAGCGGCCATTTTAATTACCAGACCCGGCCTTCGGTCGGTGGTGCGCGCGGATTTGGCGAGGCGGCAGCCGAATTTCAGGCGCCGCTTCAA
>DAOVVL010000264.1 GCA_030637205.1 Thalassospiraceae bacterium
AGTGCCATATGCCCGATGGTAACACGATCGCCGATGCGGGTTTCATAATCATCTGATACATGGACCACCGTTGCGTCCTGAATATTGACATCACACCCAATGCGGATGCGGTTGACATCGCCGCGCACCACGCAGCCATACCAGATGCTGGAATTCGCACCGACTTCCACATCCCCCGTCACCACAGCGGTTTCCCCGACAAATGCGGTTTTATCGATGGTCGGGGTAATGCCCCGGTAAGTTAAGATGGTTGCCATAATCTGATAATTACTCCGTCAACCATTTGCGAAATGCGGCGCTAACAAGGTTCGGTTGTTCCAATGGGGCCAAGTGGCCCGCGTGTTCAACCACAACGAACGTTGCATTGTCGCCAATGGCATCGACCATTTCTTCATGGACCTTGGGTGGTGTCAGTGTATCTTGTTCGCCGCACAAAATCAGTACCGGGCAATTAATTTTTTTCAAGTCTTCGCGCCCGTCTTTGCGGTGCATGATCGCGTTCTGGTGGCGCAAAAAAGCATCTTTGCCGGTATGTTCGGCCATCTGCAGCACCACATCGCCGATGCCTTCTTTTTCAACATGGTCCGGGTGCAGAAAACTTGGCAACAACATCGGCGTCACGCCCTTGAACTTTCCATGATCGGCCAAATCCATCATGGATTTACGGCGCGCGATCTGTTCTGGCGTATCGGTGCGTGCATTCGTATTTACCAGCGCCAGACGTTCAACGCGTTCAGGTTCCTGGCGCATGATTTCCTGCGCCACATATCCGCCCATGGAAAGACCTGCCAGTGCAAATCTTTCAGGGGCGCGGCGCAAAACCGCACGGGCCATATCGGGTATGTTGTCTTCACGGGTGAGGTCGGCAACGGATATGTTACAGATGTCGGATAAAGCCTGCACTTGGTGGTGCCACAGTTTTTCGTCGCACAGAAGCCCCGGCAATAATATCAGTTCGTGTTCGGCCATCATTTCACCAGCTTGCTGATTTCTTTGAATTGTGCTGTGCCGGCGAGGCGCAACCATTCAAACAAGACCATTTCAACGCTTACGATTTCAGCGCCGTTCTGGCGCATGCGTTCCAGACCCGTTTGATGATTGGCATTTGTGCGCGATGAGGTGGCATCAGCGACAACGAATACCTGCTTTCCCTGCTCCAGCAATTGCACCGTGGTTTGCATCACACAAACGTGGGCTTCTATGCCGCACACAATCACTTGCGATTTATTCAGGCCGGTAAGGCGTTTGGAAAACGTTTCATCGGCCATGCAGGAAAAGGCATCTTTTTCGATGATCGTGCCTTGGGGAAACATGCTGGCAAGTTCACTGACCAGATGGCCCAACCCCATGGGGTACTGTTCCGATGCCAACTTCGCCACATTTAACAGCTCCGCGCCTTGAAGCAGCTTCGAAATTCCGGCCACCACGCCATCGCTGTCAGCCATGACCGGGTTGAGGCGGTCTTGAACATCAATGCACAACAGGACAGATTTTTCAGCGTCGATCAGCAATTTAAGGCTCCCGGAATCGACTGGGTTTCAGATTTGCGCTTAAGGTATCCCAAGGCAGGTCTCGGGCCAAGGCCTCGCTGAAATGGCTTCATTGCCCGATTTCAACGGGAATCCCCGGAATTCATTGACATAGCGGCCCATACATGGTGTTTATCCGCCCAATTGTAAGAACAAACCCGATTGGAAGACCAGATCGGGGCCGGGCCTTCTTCACCACTTCGAGCAGCCCTGAACCCTGATCCGAAATTAAATGACTTTTATAAATACCGGACTTAGTGAAGTAGTGCTGCGCGCCGTTGGCGACGCCGGATACGAAAATCCCACCCCCATCCAGGAAAAAGCGATCCCGGTGGTTCTGATGGGCCGAGATATTCTCGGCTGCGCCCAGACCGGAACCGGCAAGACCGCTTCTTTCACCCTGCCGATGATTGATATTCTCGATCACGGGCGCGCCCGCATGCGGATGCCGCGCTCGCTGATATTGGAACCGACCCGCGAACTGGCGGCACAGGTTGCCCAGAACTTTGATACTTACGGCAAGTACCACAAACTTTCCAAGGCATTGCTAATTGGCGGAACCGACATGGCCAAACAGGCCAAGTTGCTGGACCGCGGTGTTGACGTGTTGATCGCAACGCCGGGCCGCCTGATGGACATGTTTGATCGCGGCCACATCCTGATGAACGACATCAAGATTTTGGTAATTGATGAAGCCGACCGGATGCTCGACATGGGCTTTATTCCAGACGTTGAAAAAATTGTCGGGCTGTTGCCGCCGTTGCGCCAGACGCTGTTTTTCTCAGCCACCATGGCACCCGAAATTAAAAAACTTGCTGATCGGTTCCTGATGAACCCGAAAGAAATTTCGGTCTCGGCTCCGGCTTCAACCGCGGAAACCGTCATTCAGTCTGTATTGATGTTGAAAGTCCCCGGACACGTTCGCGGAATGGATGGCAAAAAGAAACTGAAACGCGATGCCCTTCGCGCCTTGATCAAAAGCGAAGAAGTGAAAGACGCCATCGTGTTTTGCAATCGCAAGTCCGATGTGGCGATCGTTTTCAAATCGCTGAAGCAACACGGCTACAAGGTCGGCCAGTTACACGGCGACATGAGCCAGCCTGCGCGCACCGAAATGCTTGCAGATTTCAAAGCCAAGAACTTCAACATTCTGGTTTGCTCTGACGTTGCCGCGCGCGGTCTTGATATTCCCAATCTTTCCCACGTCTTTAATTACGATGTGCCGATCAAGGATGAAGATTATGTGCACCGCGTAGGTCGCACCGGGCGCGCGGGCCGTGAAGGTCACGCCATTACACTGGCCTTGCCCGAAGACGGCAAGTACATCACCGCTATTGAAGCCCTGATCAAAAAAGACATTCCGCGCATTCAGCATCCAGACTTCGCTGAAGGTAAGCCCGAAGCCGGCGAAGGCCGTGGCGACCGCGGCGGACGCGGTGGACGCGGTGGTGGACGCAGTGGCGGTCGCAGCGGTGGTGGCAATGCTGGCAAACCCAGCCCTGCCAAGCTCAATGATCCCCGCGCGAACGCCGAAGCACCTAAAGAAGAAGAAGTCGCGGAAAAAACCGCCAAGGCGGAAGAAACCCAAGACAAACAAGAAGACAGCGGCGACGCACCAAAACGGCCGCGCCGTCGCGGTGGACGTGGACGCAGACGTGGCGGCAAAGGCAACAAGGCTGAAGGCGAAAACAATCAGGCAGCAGAAGCTTCTGAAAAGCCGAAATCCGATAAGCCTAAATCCGATAGGCCTAAATCCGATAGGCCTAAATCCGATAGGCCGAAACGCGACAGTTCGCGCAACGCCCACGGCGAAAAACGCCCCGGCCCCGGCAGCCACGATAAAGGCTCCGGTCTTGGCGGCGGCGATCACATGCCGTCGTTTCTTAAAGGCGATTGATTAACTGAAATTAGTCGAGAAGCCCGATGGCGCGCAACTGCGCCACGGTATCGGCTGCGGATCGTTCCACATCCACCTTCGGCTCAAATCCCAGATCAGAACGGGTTTTGCTGTCGTCCACGCGCCAGTCGCGCCCGCCCCAGCTGTTGTGTATGGCCTGCGTGTAGGTGTGCGGATAACCGCCCAGTTTCGAGAAGACGGCATTCATCTTTGGCAACGCA